>NZ_JACJOV010000145.1:0-47938 GCF_014695745.1 Leptolyngbya sp. FACHB-671
AGCGTTATACTCAGACCAGTTGCGGATACGGTAGCTCATTGCTGTGAAGGTTTGTTGGTGGTACTTCAAACCTATCACCTCGCCTATCCGCAACTCCTCCATGCAACAACGCCTTAGTTTTACATAAAGTGCCCCAAGGAAGACTAACTTGCACACCTCCTGCATCATTCCGCATTGCTACTTTTCAATTTTGCATTGCTCCTGAGTTGTTTTGCATTGCTCCTGAGTTGTTTTGCATTGCTCCTGAGTTGTTTTGCATTGCTCCTGAGTTGTTTTGCATTGCTCCTGAGTTGTTTTGCATTGCTCCTGAGTTGTTTTGCATTGCTCCTGAGTTGTTTTGCACTGCAACTTAATGATTCTGCGCTGCAACTCAGGAATTCTGCAAGGTTCCTAAAGGTGTAGGTTAGGTGAAGCAAAGCAGAACCCAACATTTATCTGGATTCTGTTGGGTTCCGCATTCGCTTCACCCAACCTACGCAAGCCTCTGTGTTTTGTATTCTTTACTCAGCAGCAACCTGACTCAAAACTTCTTGAAGCTTTGTGCGAAACTCACCTTTAGGATGTCCGCCCTTGACTTCACCCAGAATCTTGAAATCTCCTTCAGGTGAATCGCAGACCAGATAGGTGGGCCATCCCATTTCTGCTTTGTCAGGATATTGAGTGAGTAAAATCTTGCGATATTTGCGGTAGGTTGCCGTGTCCTGCATCTTCACGCTGACAAACTGTAGCCCCAACTCTTCTGCTACCTTTTGATCATAAAAGGACATCTTGTGGCAAATGCCGCAGTCCTCAGAGGAAAATTTGATTACCGCTCGATCCATGTGCTTTGACTCCGAAGCTTCAAAAACTGAGTTAATTTCAACTTGATCAAGATTGGCAAGGATTTAAAAGTATCGCAACCGAATTTAGCAAAGTGCTACATTTGGTCGTATCTGAGTCGCTAACGAAAAGATGCTGCACCTTAAACCTGTTGGACGGTCTGTGCTTGTCACATGGAGAAGCAGCTTGCCAGCAATTTCCTTGCTCGTCCTTTTTGCGTTATCAACTTTAGGCTGTGCTTCATCTCGTGTTGAATCTGCTGACTTCCAGGGAGATCCTCAAGCAGTGGTCAGTTCTGAGTATGCCTGTCCTAACGGAGAGGGAGCAAGTGTATTTGAAACTCGCCCCTGGAAAAAGGGTGTGGTTGTGGTGTACGAAGTTCGGTGTGACGATTCAGAACACTTATTAGGACACAGCGTTTTTAGGCAAGTTAGAGATGGATGGAAATTGATTGACAGGAAGACATCTAACATTTCTACAGAAGAATTCTCGACTACTGGAACATTAGTAGATTACTATTTCAGCGGAATAGATGATTTCAGTGTGAGCTTTGTAGATCAGCTTCAAGAATTTATCCCTCACTCACTAAGGCGTGAACGAATTCGACCCAAACATTACTATGGTGTTTACGGTCGAATTCTCTCCCCTGAAGTCGCTGCTGTAGAAGCAACATTCGACACCGGAGAAACTTTGCGCGATCAGGGAAATGGAGGTATGTTTGCGCTAACCTCATTTCGAGCAGCCGAGATCTGTGAGTTCAGAGTTTTGGGTGCTAACGATCAAGTTTTGCAGCATGATAGTAGTTTGATACAACTAATTGGTGCAGAGAGACAGTCCTCGTGCTCTAGATAAGCTCTAACCGTTTCAAATGCCGCTCACCCCAGTTGCAGAGCGTTTGCAAAACAGGTTCGAGACTTCTGCCGTACTCGGTGAAGGAGTATTCCACTTTAGGAGGCACTTCTGAAAAAACGGTACGGTTAACTAATCCATCGCTCTCTAATTCCCGCAGTTGTTGAACTAGCATCTTCTCAGTAATTTCAGGAATGAGTCGCTTGAGTTCGCTATAACGTCTGTCATTATCCTTTAAGTGCCACAAAATTAGAAGTTTCCACTTGCCCCCTAAGACCTTCAAGGTTGTCTGGACAAATAGGGTTCCTTCAGTCTGATTCTCCTGCATTGGCATCCTCTCGTCTAACACTGGCAGCAACTTACAAAAAAGTAAGTACTTCCAAAAAAGTTAGTGGAAGTATACCTTGATGAAGGTTGATGATCAGTTACTAAAAGGAATCCTCTATGCCATTGCAAGGAAAGGTTGCGATTGTCACAGGTTCGTCACGGGGAATTGGACGGGCGATCGCCCAACGGCTAGGACACGACGGGGCAAACGTCGTCGTCACCTACAGCGGCAACCGCGACAAAGTAGAAGAAGTGGTTTCAACCATTGAGGCAAGTGGTGCAAAAGCAACAGCAATTCAAGTGGATGTGCGAAAGCTTGAGGATGTAAGGAGCCTATTTCAAAAGGCGATCGAACACTTTGGCAAAGTAGATATTTTAGTCAACAATGCGGCTGGAAAAAACATCTTTAAGCCCACGGCTGAAATGACCGTCGAAGAGTATGACAGCATGTTCGACATTACTCGCGGAGTCTACTTTACTCTTCAACAGGCAGCTCAACACTTAGCGGATGGCGGGCGAATTATCAGCATCTCCACCAGTGGCACGGTGATGGCAATTCCCACGGGAGGCGCGTATGCCGGAGCTAAAGCGGCGATCGAGCAATTTAGTGCAGGTTTGGCAAAAGAACTGGGCGCAAGAGGCATCACCGTGAATACCGTTTCTCCCGGTGTAACCAACACAGATGGTCTTGTTTTGGATCAAGCTCAAGTCGATCAGCTGATTGCTCAAACTCCATTAGGACGGCTGGGTCAACCTACAGATGTAGCCGATGCCGTAGCAATGTTAGTTTCAGACGAGGCTCGTTGGATCACCGGACAACACATCCGCGCCAACGGTGGAATTGTCTAGAACTCATCAGATCAGGGACTATGTATTGATTCTTCTGCCCTTCGCTATACTCCATACAATTGAGGTAGCCATCCAAATAGCCATCGCCGCTCTATGTCTGACCTCAGCGTTCAATATTCTATCGTGCAAGCTAGCGATCGCCTCCCCGAACTTGTTGATCAAGCCGAACAGGGAACTCCTATTGAGTTGACTCGACACGGCAAGCGCGTTTCGGTCATTCTCTCGGCAGAGGAGTACGACCGAATGTTTTCCCAAAAAGGAGATTTTGGGCGATCGCTAGCAGCATTTCGCCACCGCTTGGAGGTAGAGAACATTGATATTGATCCAGATGAGGTATTTAAAGATGTGCGGGACAAATCTCCTGGACGCGAGGTTAACTTGTGACAGGTCTGTAATCCTTCCCTATGATGTGGATGCAGCTCAGTGGCACGGTGCTGAGCGATCGCGCCTCGCCCAACTAGAACGCACTTCCACCCTATCTGGATGGGCAGATTGCGGCAATTGCGACTGTGCCTAATCTGGTGTTAGTTACAAACAACACGACAGACTACAGCGATTTTCAAGAACTGCGACTGGAAAACTGGTTTATTTCCTAAGACAGGGGCAAACAATTGTTTGCCCCTACGAGTGTGAAACCTCGCTCAAGATTCCTTGAGCATGAATTAAATAAAGTGCGGTATTTCGGTTAGGAGCTTGGCAATGCCAAGCCCCTACAGCAGAGGAACTACGCAGTTCAATTAACTCACGTTCCTAAGCATCATCTAGAGCTGCGATGCCAGGAAGTTCCTTCCCTTCCAGCAGTTCCAGGCTGGCACCACCGCCAGTGGAAATGTGGCTCATCTGTTCAGCGACACCAACCTTTTCAACGGCTGCAACGGAGTCGCCGCCACCGATGATTGTGGTGACACCCTGAGGAGTCAAACCTGCTAGCGTATGGGCGATCGCCTCCGTTCCCTTGGCAAACTGGTCAAACTCAAACACACCCATTGGGCCATTCCAGATCACGCTCTTGCACTGAGTCAGCGCATCCTGAAACACTTTGATCGAGTCAGGACCGATATCTAGACCCATCCAGCCATCGGGAATGTTTTCAATGCTGACGGTTTGAGCGTTGGCATCAGGGGCAAAGTTATCAGCAACGACAACATCAGTGGGCAACAACAGGTCTACGCCCCGCTCTTTTGCCTTTGCTTCCAGCGTTTTGGCTAGCTCTAGTTTGTCTTCTTCAACCAGCGACTTACCAACGTTCAAACCCCGCGCTTTGTAGAAGGTGAAGATCATGCCGCCGCCGATTAGCAGTTTGTCTACCTTGTCGAGCAGCGTTTCGATCACGCCGATTTTGCTGGAAACTTTGGAGCCACCAATGATTGCCGCCAAGGGCTTCTTAGGATTCTCGATCGCATTCTGCAAATACTCCAGTTCCTTCTCGATCAGGAATCCGGCAACGGAAGGTTTCAGGTAGTGGGTCACACCTTCAGTCGAAGCATGGGCGCGGTGAGCAGTGCCAAAGGCATCGTTGACATACAGGTCAGCTACAGATGCTAATTTCTTAGCAAATTCAGGGTCGTTCTTTTCCTCTTCGGCATAAAAGCGGACGTTTTCTAATAGCGCTACCTGTCCAGGCTGCATCGCTGCAACGGTGCTAGCAACTTCGTCACCAATGCAGTCGTCGCATTTGATCACGGGTTGACCGAGCAGTTGAGAAAGGCGATCGCTTACCGGGGTAAGCCTCATGCTGTCTACGACCTTGCCCTTGGGACGACCAAAGTGGCTGGTCAAAATCACCTTAGCTTGCTTTGAAATCAGGTCTTGAATCGTTGGCAGAGCCGCCCGGATGCGCGTGTCATCCGTGATGTTGCCCTGATCATCCAACGGGACATTAAAATCGGCTCTGACTAACACGCGCTTGCCTGATAAATCAGATGCCGACAAATTTGCTACAGATTTCTTTGACACCGCAAGAACCCCCTAATGAGTCTTTATACCTATTAATTAGATTAGCGGTTAACAGCCAGCAGTTAATAGTAAACTGCGAGTTTTTTTGATGGTGCGCTTCCAGTCGTTAGCTTTTTCTAAAGGATCTGGTATTTAGTTCACAACTCCTTCACACTAGAGGTGCAGGAATCGGCGGATCACTAGATTGCTCTAGCTTTATTGCTGAAGCTAACGGCTAAAAGCGAATTGCTAACTGCTCTCTACGCCGTCCACATTTTACCGGAGTCTGCACCCCAGAGAGGTATGACATGTTTAAGACAGTTTTATTTCCAATTGATCAAACCCGCGAATCGCGGCAGGCGGCTGAAGTGGTCGCCAATGTTGTAAAAACCTATAGCAGTCGGCTAATTATTCTATCTGTAGTAGAAATTCCCGAAGAAGGAGAGTCCACTAACCCAGAGATGACCTCGGCAGCGGCGATCGCCAAGCTGCTAGAAGATGCCAAAACTCTATTTCAATCCGAGGGAATTAATTCTGAAACGATCGAGCGTCAGGGCAAACCTGCCTTTACCATCTGCGACGTTGCCGACGAAATCGAGGCTGACCTGATCATCATGGGCTGTCGGGGCATCGGTCTGACAGAGGAAGGCGTGACCGATAGCGTCAGCAATCGGGTGATCAACCTATCGCCCTGCCCCGTGCTGGTTGTTCCGTAAACGGAAAAGCTTCTACCATCGTAGGGGCGAACAATCGTTCGCCCTACCAGTTCACCGTTAGGCACGATAGAGGTTATGACTTCACCAGCAATCCAGTGGTATCCAGGGCACATTGCCAAGGCTGAAAGGGCGCTCCTGGAACAGCTCAAGCGAGTCGATGTGGTGCTGGAAGTGCGAGATGCGCGAATTCCGCTAACGACTTGTCATCCGCAGGCTGTCCAATGGATCGGTAATAAAGAGAAGGTGCTGGTACTGAATCGGGTGGACATGATTCCGCTTGTGGCTCAGCAAAAGTGGACAAGCTGGTTTCAGCAGCAGGGAGAACAGCCCTATTTCACCAATGCTCAGCACGGCAAAGGAATTGCAGCTGTGTCTCAGGCAGCACAGGCAGCAGGCGAGAAGATGAACCAGCGGCGGCGCGATCGCGGCATGTTACCCCGACCCGTTCGTGCCGTTGTCATCGGCTTCCCTAACGTCGGCAAATCTGCCCTGATCAACCGTCTGCTGAACAAACGAGTTGTTGAAAGTGCCCGTCGCCCCGGTGTCACCCGTCAACTCCGCTGGATTCGCATCTCCGAGCAGCTTGACCTGCTCGACGCGCCCGGTGTCTTGCCCTCGTTGCTCAAGGATCAGGAAGCAGCACTGAAGCTTGCCATTTGTGACGACATCGGCGAAGCAGCCTATGATAATCAGCGAGTTGCCGCAGCACTAATCGATTTGCTGAAACATCTGCAAGTTAAAAACCCTGAAGCCGTACCAGGAAATCCGCTTCTGGATCGCTATAGCCTTGACCCCGCTCACCTGACCGGAGAAAGCTATCTTGTAGCGCTAGCCGATTCTCGTCATCAGGGTGATATAGAGCGTACTGCCCGGCAAATGTTAAACGATTTCCGTAAGGGGATACTGGGGGCGATCGCTCTGGAGATTCCTCTCTAAAGTTCTAAGTATTGCTAGTTCTAAATCTCCAAACCTGGAAAGGCAAGCTAACTGTCACAAAGATGGCAATAAACCAGATATAGCCGATCCAAGTAAGCTCTCCATTAAACAACAAGTATCTGATGAGCGTTGCAACAGCTAGAGGCACAAGAAATGGAACCATGCTTTTCAGAAAGCCCTGTGGTGGCAAAAGGCGCATGTGTAGGGATGCGAGAAAAATGGTGGTTGCAATGCAGGCATAGTCTATCCAGTCAATCTCTCTATTCCTAGAACTGTCTATCAGAAAACCGATGACAAGGAATAAAAACACTGAAGGTACAGCTTTTCTTAAAGAGGAGACTACAAGATTTCTGACATCGTTCATGGCACCTGCTGCAACTCGTTGCACCCATTCTAATCAAAACTCCTAGGGAATACTTCTGGGTGCGATCGCGGAAAAAGCCAAAACTCAATTGAGGGAGGCTTTACGTTTTCCCTCAGCGCGGTGAGTTAACGTCTTCAAGTATGCTTCAGCTTCATCAAGTAAGGCGTGACTGTCGTGCTGCAACGATTGCTCATCTTGTTGCATATCTTGCAGTTCAATTAAGCCCTCATTTAGTCGCTCATTCAGAGCAGCAGCTTTTTCATCTTCTTGTTTCCAGCGTCTTTCTGCGGCAGCAACCTCAGCCTGCAACTCATCAGCTTTAACAGTCTGGGTTTTCGCTTGTAGAAAATGGAGTACTTGCATCCATGATGCTGTTTTACGTAAGTCTAAGGAATTGAACTCCTTGAACTTACGTTTAAGCGCTTGAGTGGTGTCAACTTGAGCTAACACATAGACTTGTTGTTTCAGTTCAGCAATTTTCACGGCTGATTACGGCTTTCCAATTCTTTAATGTAAGCTTCCAGTTCTTTGACGCGAGTTTCTAGCTCTACAATACGACGCTGTTTGCGATTGTTGCTAGCAGTGAGTCCACCAACTCGTCCACGCATCTGATAAGAGAGAGCTTTTGAGGCTTCGGATTCAGCAATTTTGCGCTCTAGCTCCTCCTGAAAAGAGATATTGCGTTCCTCCAAAAGTTCGAGGCTGAGTTTCTGCGATTCGACCTGCTTTAGCGCTAGTGCGTTTTCCTGCTCAAGCTGCTGGATTCGGCTATTGCCTAACTTGAGTGCATCCATCAACCGCTGGATCAGGCTGCGGTCTTTATGCCTTCCTCTCTGTAGCTCAGTAATTTCGTCTTTGCTCTGTTTGTAGCCCTGTTCGAGCCGTTGAATTTTCTGTTCACGGACTCTAGCCCTTTGTTGTTGAACAAGTGTGGTACAGGCGCTTTTGATAATCCAGTATGCAACTTCTCGATCAGATTCGTCTAAAGCTTTAAACTCTGCTGAATTAAGCAGTTCATCATAATTGGTTGCTTCATGCCGCAGCTCGGCTACTTTAACGTATCCTATTTTAGATAACGGTTTAGCATTAACAATGCAAGCTTTATCGTTCCAGTACTGTGCTAGCTCTGACTCTCTGTAATCCACTGGTTGTTCTACCTCAAAAACATCGATAAATTTAGGTTTGTTTTTTAGAAAATTTTCTAGCTAAAATTGTGCCTGATTGGGGACGGTTCTCTACTCTGACTAATGCTTATTTATCCAGATAATTACATACGCCTCACATGCTTTTTATGTTGGAACGTAAGTTCGCTGACAAGCTCTTAAATAGAGTGATTAAGGTCACATCTTGAATGGGATTACTATCTACAGCCCTGGTTTGAATGAATGTATGAGTCAACGTGTTCAAGCTACTTAACGATCGCTCCTCTGTTTGACTAAGCTCAGCAACAAGCTGAGTAGATTCGATGACTGGCTGAGCTATGTTTAAATCAAGTTCAGTAGACTCTAAGCAAACTGGTTAAGGTTTAGAACTTCGTTCAGTAGATTTAAAGACTAGTCGAGCAAGCTAAAAGACTAGCTGAGTAGTTTCTAAGATTAATCGAGCAAGTTAAAAGACTAGTTGAGCAGTGTTTGAAACTAGTCGAGCAGGCTAAAAGACTAGCTGAGTAGTGATTGCACCTACTCGACCCCGTTCAAACACAACTCAACCTCTCTACACAGTGCCTGAAGCGAAGGTTTTGTCTGATTTAGGACGGCGATTGCCCATTGCCTTAAATCTCTCGCCCAGTTGGTCAGCTACGCTTTTCAATCCGGGGGTATGTTTTGCGGCTGTTTTCACATAGTCATAAACTAGTAAACTGCTCGCCATCGACTCGCTTCCTACTGCTACTAGCGTATCGTCTACCTTTTCTGTCAATTGTTCTAACAGACTCAAGATTTCAGTCAGCGCCACCATCAGCTGATAATCTTTGGCAAACTCTGCAATGTCAAAGTTGGCAGGCACGATTTCTGAGTTGTTCTGCGTCACGCTCAAGCTGTTGTTGACAAACGCTAGACTTTTGTCGCCCATCTTAAAGCGTTTACGCCGCTCGTCTGTTGTGAGGTTAACTAAGAACGGCATGTTGGTTTGAATGGTTGCGATCGCCGTTTTAATTTCCTTGAGCTTTTCGTCCGTAAGCGTAGCGCTAATGTTCTGATAAGGCATGAATAGGCTCCCTTTGAATCAATGTAATGGGTGAACGTGTAGCGTAGTTCTAATCTGAAAGCACGCCACGCTACCCGTTTAGAGTTCCCATTAACAACAATTTGGAACAGCGCTATGATTTTCAGCTTTACCTTAAAAGCTTTAGATGAGGGAGAAAAAGTGAAGAGGACATAGACGTCAAAGCATCTGGAATTTCGACCTTTAAGCTAGCAATCGGTTTAATAGAATAATTCGGTAGGTGCGTAACATCTTCCAAATTTCGGAAGCCGTTAACGTGGATAGGAGCAGGTACTAGAATATCTAAATACTGTTCTAGTACGATCGCCTTTTAGCACTACTCATCCACTCGTCAACCTCTATGAAATTCCAACCTCAGCCAGATCGCGTTCTGATTTTTGATACCACTCTACGTGATGGGGAGCAGTCTCCGGGTGCAACTCTGAATGTGGAAGAGAAGCTGACGATCGCCCGTCAACTGGCGCGACTGGGGGTAGACATCATTGAAGCGGGGTTTCCGTTTGCCAGTCCGGGCGACTTCGAAGCGGTAAACCGAATTGCTGAAAACGTTGGAACGGAAGACGGTCCGGTGATTTGCGGCTTAGCCAGAGCGACGCGCAGCGACATTGAAACGGCAGCAAAAGCGCTTCAGCCTGCGGTGCATCGTCGGATTCATACGTTTATTGCTACGTCTGACATTCACCTGGAGTTTAAGCTGAAGAAATCACGCAAAGAAGTGCTAGAAATTGCGCCAGAAATGGTTGCCTATGCCAAATCATTTGTGGATGATGTAGAGTTTTCACCCGAAGATGCGGGTCGCTCTGACCCGGAGTTTTTGTATGAAGTGCTGGAACGGGCGATCGCCGCTGGTGCAACTACAGTCAACATTCCCGATACGGTTGGCTACACGATGCCGTCGGAGTTCGGAGCGCTAATTAAAGGCATCAAGGAAAACGTTCCCAACATTGACCAGGCAATTATTTCCGTTCATGGGCATGACGACCTGGGCGTAGCGGTTGCCAGTTTCCTGGAAGCGGTCAAGAATGGGGCGCGGCAGCTTGAATGCACGATCAACGGCATCGGCGAACGGGCAGGCAACGCAGCGCTAGAAGAATTGGTGATGGCAATGCATGTGCGGCGGCAGTACTTTAACCCATTCTTGGGTCGTCCGGCGGATTCTGAAGCCCCACTGACGAATATCGATACTCGCCAAATCTACAAGACTTCCCGGTTAGTTTCTAACCTGACAGGAATGTTGGTGCAGCCGAATAAGGCGATCGTCGGTGCAAATGCTTTTGCTCATGAGTCGGGCATTCACCAGGATGGCGTGTTAAAGCACAAACTCACCTACGAAATCATGGACGCTCAGTCGATTGGGCTGACGGATAACCAGATTGTCTTGGGTAAGCATTCAGGACGTAATGCCTTCCGCACTCGCTTAAAAGAATTGGGCTTTGAACTGGCAGATCAGGAGCTAAATAAAGCCTTCCTGCGGTTTAAGGAGTTAGGCGACAAGAAGAAAGAAGTCACCGACTGGGATCTAGAGGCGATCGTGAATGACGAGATCCAGCAGTCACCAGAAATGTTTCGACTGGAGCGGGTGCAGGTTTCCTGTGGCGACCATGCCTGCCCGACTGCGACGGTGTCCCTTCGCACTCCCGATGGTCAAGAGTTAACCGACGCGGCGATCGGCACGGGACCAGTCGATGCAGTGTACAAGGCAATTAACCGCGTGGTTGAGATTCCGAATGAGCTAATTGAGTTTTCGGTGCAGTCGGTCACCGCTGGGATTGATGCGATCGGGGAAGTGACGATTCGGCTCCGGTATGAGGGACGGCTCTTTTCGGGACATGCTGCTAATACAGACATCATTGTTGCCTCGGCTCAGGCTTACATGAATGCGCTTAATCGCCTCTATGGGGCGTTACAGCACGGCAACTCGTTGCATCCTCAGCATGGCGAAGTGGAGGCACTGCGTTAATTCTAGGCTACGTACAGCTTGATATCGTTGCTAGAAATTTAGAGCTCTTGCGTGAATGGTAGCGTGGCGGAGTTGCGCTACCACTCACGCAGAAAAAAGTGATTCATGCAGGAGTCCTATGGAGCAGAATTGGAGATTAATTAGATGACGCAAGCACAGCGAATTGCAATCGTGACTGGCGCAAATCGTGGCATTGGACTGGAAGTTGTACGCCAGCTTGCTCACAAAGGCATGACCGTGATCTTAGGGTCGCGTGATTTAGAGAAAGGAACAGCGGCAGCAGCAAAACTAGCAGATGAAGGACTCCAGGTAATTCCTCGCCATCTAAATGTTACCGATCCTGACAGTATTGCCCAGCTTGCAACTCAGGTAGAGCAGGAGTTTGGGCGATTGGATGTGTTAGTTAACAACGCAGGCATCCTATACGACACTTGGCAGCAAGCGAGTAACGCAAACCTTGATACAGTGCAGGAGGCGATCGCCACCAACACCTTTGGACCCTGGCGAATGTGTAAAGCATTTGTGCCGTTGCTGCGTCGGAGTCAGCAGGGCCGGATCGTCAACGTTTCTAGTGAAGCGGGATCTCTCACCAGCATGGGTGGCACTGCGCCAGCTTACAGCGTTTCTAAAACCGCACTCAATGCCTTCACTCGCACCCTAGCAGCTGAGCTGAAAGGCTCTGGAATTTTGGTCAACTCAATCTGTCCGGGTTGGGTCGCGACTGATATGGGTGGCGCAGGCGGACGACCTGTTGAAGATGGCGCTGCAAGTATAGTTTGGGGGGTAATGCTGCCTGACAATGGACCTACAGGTGGGTTCTTTCGCGATGGCAAACCGTTGCCCTGGTAATGGTGTGAGGCGATCGCTGACCAATAAGGCTTGGTTAATCATCCATTGAAAGATTTTGTCTTATTTCCTCACCCACAGCAGAAATAACTGGATCTGAACTTTGCAATAGTGCCGCTGACACCGTTTCTTGATCGGTTTGGCTACGGTTTTGACTCAGCTTGTACTTCCCTTCTAGACGAGTCACCGTCATCTCAAAGCCGATGATGCCATTCATCATGCCCTGCCGATAGCCATCTGATAAACCATGCCAGTGAGATTTGTAGTCCGCCTCATAGGTGTCTATCATCTCGTCGATCATCTGGTCCATTGATTCGGGTGAATGGTTGAGTGTAATAACTTTGGGAATACCATAAGCATGAACTGCAATATAGTTCCAGGTTGGGACATTCTCATGTTTTTCGTACAGAGCAGGAGAGATATAAGCGTGCGCTCCAGTAAAGATAGCTAGCGATTCAACTGTTTCAAAGGCTTGCCATTGGGGATTCGGCTTTGCTAGATGACCAATGAGTTGAATTACATCTTCCTGCACCTTAACCACAAGAGGAACATGTGAAGCATAAGGTACACCCTCTACAATCGATACCAACGTGGCAAAACTGTTGGCTTTCATAAAAGCAACTAGTTTATCAACATTGTCTTCTTGAAAAGCGGTAGGTCTATACATAACGGTTGGTTTTCAGATGGAAATGGTACTACACAAGACTTTGTTATCTCTAATCACATCGCCATAGTCTAATCGTTTTGTCGCTGCTGCAAGTGGCGAGTAATTTTCCATCGGGGCTAAACGCAATTCCATTAATCCAACTTGAGTGACCGCTAAGCTGTTGGGGTTGAGTTCCGCTGTAAACGTTCCAGATTTTGATTGTGTGGTTTTCACTGGCGCTAGCGAGAGTTTGTCCATCAGGGCTAATGCAGGCTGGATGCGGGCAATTGGGCTGATCAACGAGGGCGCGAAAGTGCTGTCCACTCCAAAAGTTCCACAGTTTAATCTCACAGTCCCAACCGCCCGTTGCGAGAAAGCGACTGTTGGGGCTAAAGCTGATCGAGTTAATGGTATTAGCGTAGCCGCGCAGAGTACGAAGTTCTTGCCTGTTGGCAATGTCCCAGAGCTTAACGGTTTTGTCAAAACTGCTGCTGGCAAGAATTTTACCATTGGGGCTGAAAGCAATAAAATTCACCAGTCCATTATGTCCCTGTAGAATGTGTGGACTGTGGTGGTCGCCCACTGTCCACAGCTTTATCGTCCTATCAGAACTGCCGCTGGCGATCACGTTCCCGTCAGGGCTAAAGGCGATCGCATTCGACACAAACGGATACTCATTAAAACTCTGAAGTGACTTACCCGTCTGTAAGTCCCACAGTTTTACACTTTTATCCCAACTGCCCGTGGCAAAGGTTTTTCCATCGGGGCTACAAGCAACCGAGGAAATTAGATTAGAGTGTCCCGAGAACCAGCCCGGATAGTGAGTGCGAAATTCCTTCCCCGTGGAGGTGTGCCACAGTTTGATCAAGTTATCGCCACCGCCACTGATTAAAATTTGTCCGTCAGGGCTAAAGGCGATCGCATACACTTTTCCTTCATGCCCTTTGAGCGTGCGAACACAGCGCCAGTTTCCTTGAATTGTCGTAGGAAGCGTCTTAGATGCAGATTCAGCAAGGCTGAGCAGTTGTCCGGGAGCAGGCGCAGCAGAATCACTATTGAGCGCAAGCAATACTTCTCTGGGCGATCGCCACCTCTCTTTGAGAGAATTTTGCACCATTTTGTCGAGAATAGCAGCGAGGCGATCGCTCACCGCCTGATCTATCAAATATTGTCGCCAAACCCAGGCATCTTCACTCACATCAAATAGGTCAAAAGGCGACATCTGTGTGAGCAAATGCAAACAGGTGACACCCAGACTGTAAACATCGCTGGCAAAAATCGCCTTACCTCGTGTCTGCTCCGGTGCTGTGTATTCAGCGCTGCCGATCACCGTTCCTGTTCTCTCCAAGGCAGTTGCAGTAGCGTACTTGGCAGCGCCAAAATCAACCAGTACTAGCCTGTTATCTCGACGACGAATGATATTTTCTGGCTTAATGTCTCGGTGGATTACGCCACCCCGGTGAACAGATTGCAGTACGGGCAGCAAATCTTGCAGCAAGTTTATAATTTGTGGTTCTGAGAAGGGACCGTGTTCTGCCAGTTCATCAGCCAACGTTTGCCCTTCTACAAATTCTTGAATAATGTACTGCCGCTGGTCTTGCTCCAGGTAGGCATACAGTTTTGGAATCTGCGGATGCTCTACCTGCTCTAGTCGTGCTGCTTCGCGCTCAAACAGTTCTGCCGCTTTGGGTGCGTTTGCCTCACCCGCAGGGTGAAACTGCTTAACCACACACGTGGCAGACTGAGTTGCTGTTGTGCTGTACTCATCTTCCGCCAAAAAGGTTTTGCCAAACCCACCTTGACCAATTAGCCGAATTGCCCGATAGCGATCGCCCAGCAGCAACTCCGTTCCGCAATTCTGACAAAACCTGGCATCAACTGAGTTTTCAGGCTTTGGGCAATGAGGATTTAAGCAATGGCTCATAACGGCGATCGGTAGCAGCGTTCAATCCTAACTTCACCCATTTATAGCGAATCTGACTGATAGCTGGCGTAGTGGGGCGATCGCTTACCTACAAGCAATTAGGTCTACATGTTTATGGCAGATTCAATTGAACCTGGTACTTGTTGAATCTGCTCCTGGTTAACCATCAAATTTGTAACCGCTCTGATAGAGTTTGGACCGATCGCTAAAACGGCTACTCCCTTCTCTTTGAGCCGGTCTACCAATACTTGAGCTGAAATGGTTGGTGTATGAAACACCACAATGTTGGTTTGAACCTCTTCAGGAGCAATTTCAATCCCCTCAAGTTGAGCCAATCCTTCTGCCAAAATTTTGGCATTAATGTGGTCGTCCTGCAATCGTTCTCGATGATGTTTCAATGCATATAACGCTCCTGCTGCCAGTATTCCGGCTTGGCGCATTGCTCCACCAAACATTTTGCGGAAGCGGCGCGATCGCTCAATAAATTCTCTAGAGCCCGCCAATGCAGAACCAATCGGCGCGCCTAACCCTTTAGAAAAACAGACGCTTACCGTGTCAAAGGGTTGAGCATACTCTGCTTCAGAAATACCTGTGGCAACACAAGCGTTCCAAAGCCTTGCTCCGTCTAAATGAAGTTTAAGTTCCCGCTCCTGGCATACTTGAGCGATCGCCTGTATCTCAGAGAGTGGATAAATCCGTCCACCGCTACGATTGTGAGTGTTTTCTAGACAAACCAACTTGGTTCGTGGGAAATGCTCATCAGTAGGACGTAAAACTTTTGTTAAATCGCTAGCCGTAAAAAGCCCGTGATTGCCTGGGATCAAGCGACACATAACGCCTGACAACGCGGCAGGTGCGCCTCCTTCGTAGTAGTAAATGTGAGCTTGCGATTCTAGAATGACTTCATCTCCAGGCTCTGTGTGGGCGCGCAAAGCAATCTGGTTTGTCATGGTGCCAGAAGGCATGAAAACAGCCGCTTCTTTACCCAAAAGCTGCGCTACATAACTCTCCAGCGCTTTCACGGTTGGATCGTCACCCAGCACGTCATCGCCTACTTGAGCATGGGCGATCGCCTCTCGCATTGCTGGCGTGGGTTGAGTCACCGTATCGCTTCTGAGATCAATCATCATTAGTTTTTAGGGGTTCACTGCTGCTGGCGACGGGAAAAGAACTGGAAGGCAGCAAAGGCAATTCCAATGATACAAAATGAAAATACGGTTGTGACGGTTCCCAGGGCGTAAAGTGCTGGAGTCGTTACATTGGTAGTCATGCCAAAGATTTCCAGGGGCAGGGTGTTCCTACCGCCAGAGATTAGCGAGGTGCGGGTAAATTCGTCGTAGGAAAGGGTAAAGCCGAATAGCGCTACGCCGATCAGGCTGGGTGCGATTAACGGCAAAATGATTTCTTTGAATGCCTGCCATTCACTCGCACCTAAATCTCGTGCGGCTTCTTCATAGGATAAATTGAAGCGGTTAAACACGCCAATCATGATCAGGAAAGCAAAGGGCAGCGTCCAGGTGAGATGTCCTGCCAAACCAGAGGAATACCAGTTGGTTTCAATTCCTAGCAAGCTAAAAGCGATACCAATACCAAGGGAAACCAGAACACTGGGAACGATCAGGCTAGAGATGGTGAGATAAAAGATGACGCGCGAGCCGGGGAAGCGACGACGGAAGGCTAAACCTGCCATCAATCCAATTAAGACGGTGAGTGCCATGACCAGCAACCCCAGCAGGAGCGATCGCTGAAAGGCTGCACCAAAGTCGCCAATCCGCTGCTGTTGAAGAAATAGAGATTTGATCCAGTAAAAGCCAAAGCTGCGGACAGGAAAAGTGAGTGCCCCGTTTTGCCCCTGAAGTGACAGAGTGAAAATAGCGAACATCGGACCGTACATAAATAGGACGAATAGGGCAAAGAAGGCGGCGAGAATGTAGAAAGTGGGCGATCGCTTTTTCAGTCCCATAACTACAGCTCCTTACGAATATCAATGGTGCGAAGAATTCCAAAGATGATTGCTAATGTCACGATTAGCAAAATGACTGCATTGGCGGCGGCTAAGGGATATTGCAAACTGCCGATTTGGTTGCGAATCAGGTAGCCCACGGAAGCTGCCTGTCCGCCACTCATTAGCCGCACGGTGACGAACTCACCCATTGTCAACGTCACTACAAAGATGGAACCGATCGCAATTCCGGGTAATGACAGTGGCAAAATCACCTCTTTGAACACCTGAAAGCCTGACGCACCCGCATCTTCTGCCGCTGCGATCAGGTTGCGGTCAATTCGCATCAAACTGTTGAAGATGGGCACGATCATAAACAGGGTGTAGAGATGCACCATCGCCAACACCACAGCAAAGTCTGAAAATAGGAAAATATCGATCGGCTGTTGAGTTAGACCGATGCCAATCAACAGTTTATTCAGTAATCCTTCGCGCCCCAGAAAAGGAATCCAGGAGATCATGCGAATGATATTGGATGTCCAAAAGGGAATTGTGCAGACCAGAAATAGGATGATTTGCCAGCGCAAACTGTCAATATAAAATGCTAGGAAGTAAGCAACCGGAAAGCCAATGATCAGCGTGAAAAACCAGACCAGTCCAACAAATTTGAAGGTGTTGAGATAGGTGGCTAAGGAAACCTGCGAGGTAAAGATATTGCGATAGTTATCTAACGTGAATCCGGGAGTCATGGAATAGCCCGTAAATTCCCAGAAGCTAACGATGAAGATAGTGGCGATCGGAAATACCAGAAACAGGAGAAACACCAGGGTTTGTGGTGTAACTAGAAGATAAGGCTCAACGGATTTCCAGCTTTTGAACATAAAGATTTTTTGAATAAATATATTTTTGAGCTGAACTCGCTTCCAGGCGTGGCTGGCGATGTCAATAAAGACTGCCTCGTGAAATAGATAGTCGTAGGATGTGCTAGCGGTAGCGTAACGCATCGAGTCTTATAAGCACGGTGCGTTCGACTTTGCCTAACACACCTTACACCTGATCTGATTTTGTAAGTTGGGTTTTGCTTTGCTTCACCCAACCTACGTCCGGATTCACGAATAATCAGTAACCTCTTACGCCGCTACAAACTCATTCCACTTTTGAACGAGGTAGGTTTGCTCATCCATTGTGGAGTTCCAGACGACAACGTTGCCCATGCGATCGTCAAAGGAACCGCCATCGCGCACGGCTCCAGCGGATTCTAGCTTGGTACCAAAGGGATCGATCATGTCTTCGGCAGCGGCTTTACCTTCATACCAGAAGTCCCATTCTGCTTGTGACATAAACTTTTTGGCGTTTTCAGGCACAGCGCTGTAGTAGCCTTGCCGCCCTAGGAAGGCACCAACCCAGCCGTCTAACATCCAGTTGATGTATTCATAGGCAGCATCCAACTCAGTCCCAGAGAGGTTTTTGGAAAGCCCAATGCCGCCCCCCCAGGCACGATAGCCTTCTTTTAAGGGTGCGTAAATACATTCAATTCCCTGCGCTTTTACCGCAGTAACGGCAGGCGACCACATGGATTGCAGCACCACTTCACCCGACGACATCAGGTTGACGGACTCATCAAAGGTTTTCCAAAAGGCACGGAATTGCCCAGCCCGTTTTTGCTCAATCAGAATTTGGGTGATTTGATCTAATTCTTCACGAGTCATGTTGCCTTTGTCGCCAAAGGTCATGAGTCCTAGCGCTTCCACCACCATTGCTGCGTCCATAATGCCAATGGAGGGAATGTCTAGAATTGATGTTTTGCCGCGAAATTCTTCGTTGAACAGTTCACCCCAACTGGTGATTTCGCGCCCAACCAGGTCAGGACGATATCCTAGTGTGTCGGCATTGTACTGGAAGGGGATTAGCGTCGCCCAATTAGTCGGTTCAGGCGCAAATTCGGTAGATTCCTGGTCAGGGAGAAACATAACTCGGTGTGGCGCAGTTCCCTGAGAAGAGTTGACCTTTGCCCCGTTGTACAGTTCTCCCGTAGTAAAGATAGGAACAATTTTGTCGAAGGCAGAGATACGGGTAACATCGATCGGCTGAAGATTTCCTGAGGGAACAACTAAAGGCAGGCTAAAATATTCGCCGTCAAACACGTCGTACTGTCCCGGCTGAGTAATCGCGATCTGGTTATTTTCCTCGGTACTTAGTGCCCGCATCTCTAACTTAAAGCCCAGATCTTCTTCAGCTTTTTGGCGAATTTCGTTAATTTGAGACACACCCGTACCAATGAAGCGCAGGGTGACATCTTTAATTTGATTGGTGTTAACGGTGGGTCCAGGAGCTGGGTTGTTGGGGGTGCCACGCGCACATTGAGTCGCTGTAACCATTGCTCCGGCTGCCAGTCCGGTTCTCAAAAGCTGACGACGAGTAATTTTTGCCATAGTTTTCCTGATCTAAGGGGCGATCGCCAATGATTCAATCAACCGAGAAAATTGCATTCTCAAACGGGTCTGCACTCCAGGATGTATCGAACATCACAAATGCAAACTGACGGTACTAGTGGGGTAAGAAAATGCAGTCCTCGGTTGACCAACCGAGAACCACCAATTCTCCCTCCTGGAGCGGCTGAGCCATCCAGTCTTGAGTACGGACTTTGTATAGCGCCTCTTCTCCTGTCGCTTCTAATAACAGAGAAACCCGCGTTACGTATCCGGTAAATTCCACAGCCGCAACTCGCACAGAGATCTGGTTAGAAGCGTGTGAATCAGGGGTGTGAGGCTTTAGCACCATGCGATCGGCTCGCACCGAGCAGGCAGCCGTCATACCTACATCTGCGGCTTGTCCGTGACAGAGGAATGTACCTAGCCCATCTACCTCAAGCTGAATTAGAGCAGCATTTGTGTCGGGTGTGACGTGTGTGACTTTGCCCACAAAAATATTGTTGTCTCCGACAAACCGAGCAACAAAGCGAGAAGCCGGAGCGCTGAAGATCTCGGCAGGAGTGCCAATCTGGTCAATGTGACCGTGATCCATCACGACAATCTGGTCTGCCAGGGAAAAAGCTTCATCCTGGGCGTGAGTCACCTGAATGAAGGTCATGCCAAACTGCCGCTGAAGCTTGCGGAGTTCGCTTCTGGTTTTGACGCGCAGGGATTCATCTAGAGCGCTGAGCGGTTCATCTAACAGCAAGACTTGGGGGCGAGTCACCAAGGCTCTGGCGAGGGCAACGCGCTGCTGCTGTCCGCCGCTGAGCATGGTGGGCTTGCGATCGCCAAACTTACTCAGCCCCACCACTTCCAACATTTCGTTCACACGCTGGGCGCGATCGCTCACCTTCACGCCGCGCATCTTCAGCCCAAATTCCACATTCTGCCACACCGTCTTGTGCGGGAACAGGGCATAGTTTTGAAACACCATTGCCGTGTTGCGTTTGGCAGGCGGCAGGTCATTCACACGGCGATCGCCGATGATCACATCGCCACTGGTCGCCTCCTCATGACCCGCAATCATCCGCAGCGTGGTAGTTTTGCCACAGCCACTTGGCCCCAGCAGGCAGCAATAGGAACCCGCAGGAATGTCCAGGTTAATGTTTTCGACCGCGACAAAGGAGCCATACTTTTTGGTGAGCGATCGCAGCATCACCCCCTCAGCATGGACAGGAGCCACATACGGAGTGCTAACTGTCTGCGCTTGTTGCGTCGTTCCTGTGATCATGTTGCTACCCGAAGCGTTCACTTAACTAGTCATTAAACGGCTTCTACGGTAGCGAATTGTCTTTTTAGCTACATTAATTAATCCCAAGCTTGAAATAGCAGTTACGGAGAAGGGGGAGGAACGATTGCTAAGCTGACTTGGTTTCTAGTGAAGCTAGCTTCACTGCTAACTAGCCTAGCTTCGTCACTAGCTAGCCTAGCTTCATCACTAACTAGGCTAACTTCACCACTGACTGGGCCAGCTTCACCGCTGACTAAGCTAGCTTCGCTACTGATTAGGCTGACTTTATCGCTGACTAGCCTAGCTTCATCACTAACTAGGCTGACTTCACTCTGGGCTAAGTCAGCTAGCTAAAAAATTAGGCTGGCTTCACTACGATTGAAGCCAGCCTAGTAGACGATGCTAGTGGGAAGCTGTCTTAGCTAGAAGTGGTAGAAGACGATCGCCCTCGTCCAGACTGTTGAGTAAACCGTTGCCCCATTGCCTCTACAAGGTTATCTAATCCGGCAACTGTCCCGTTCGCTTTAGTATAGCGGTAGACTTCTAGGGCAGCTGAATATGCTTCGCCGCCTGCTGCGACCGCTGTATCATCAATCAACTCTTGCAACTGAGTCAGTGCCAAAAGCATAGGTTGGAGAGCTTCAAACAATTCCAGGTCGTGGCGCATTTCTTCGAGGTCAAAAGAGCGGGGCAGAAATTCAGGATTTTGCGTTGCAATCTCCAGCGCCTTGCGGGTAAAAGCACGATTGCGATCGCCTAACCTGACCGTAGCGCGGCGTTCTTCTGGACTCATCGGAATTAAAAAGGATAGCTTCTGGCGAATAGTGGCGATCGCGGTCATTACCTCTTGTTGTTCTGTAGCAGACAAGTTGACGCTAACTCGATTGGCAGGCATAAGGATGCTCCCAGGTAAATTACCTGTCTAGGGTGCCCGCAGGTTGGACAACGGCAACGATCAATCTTCAAGCCAAGGCAAACACAGCTTCCTACGCGAGTGCGTATTCCGTATAACGTTTAACTTTCCTTACCCAAAGCTTCCAGGAAAGAATTAACACCCAGCAACTGGATACTATAGGTTGCCATCATTCCTCTCAACCCATCATCAGCCCGTAAATCATCATCTCCAGATACGATAATTTCTGCTTTGCCATCAATTGCTGTAACCAGCACAGGTAAATCTTTAGGATCTCGACAAGTTGGAGGCACCGTTACTAGTTCGACCCAAATAGCTCGATGCTGCAACTGCTGTTCAAGTCGAATCGCTTGACTAGGATTAATTCGTTCTCGCAAGCGAGGGCGATTCCAAATTAGATGAAGTTCCTCCATGAGGGGCTGACTTATCACCAACTGGAATCTTTCCCTATTAAATGCCTCCAACACAGGCAATGTCATTCGTCCTCTTAACAGAATGCGAATCCAAATGTTTGTGTCGATGACTACTCGAAACGTCATAATATTGAGCGGGATTGCTGACGTACAGCCTTAATTTCAGCCATAACATCGCCGTCTGTAATATCATCATCAGGGGCTTGAGCATAAAGCTCTTGAATTAAAGCCACTAGATCTGAACGTAAACCTACTTGAACCAGGACTTTAGCAACCTCTGCCTGCTCGTTTGGTTGCAGCTGTTTCACAGCTGTAATTAATTGTTCTAAGGTAATGGGAATAGAGATCATATCGGTACCATGATTGAGCTTCTCAACTCTAGTTTGAACTAAATTGCCCCTATTGCCAAAAACTGTTATGCCAGCCTTTCTAAACCGTTTGCCCAAATGTAAAACCGTGTCTTCCATAGTTAAAACAGAAGAAGCAGGAACCCCCTTGAGGTGTTACCAAGATGAAGCTTGGGAACGAGGGAATCTTGGTAACAAGAGAAACTAGGTTAATTAAGATATGAAAACCGATTCCCTTCTTTATCGTTTATTTCAGCGATCGCCTGGATTACTCAAGCATTGGTGGATTAGGAATTGTTAACCTGTTCAAAACTCCTTGAACTTGCGCGGTATAACAACCTGGTTAGAGTATTTGCCAGCAATAAAATCAGGAGTAGAAAATGGGTGAAGTGCTGATTAAAGGCGGGCGAATTGTTACAGCGGTAGATGATTATGTTGCCGATATCTTAGTGAAGGATGGGCAAATTGAGGCGATCGCCAGACATCTCCCCAACTCCGACGCTGAGGTTCACAATGCATCAGGGTTGATGGTGTTACCTGGTGGGGTAGATGTTCACACTCACATGGAATTTCCTCTCGGACCAGCGGAAACTTGCGACACGTTTGAGACGGGGACGCGATCGGCCGCTTTTGGTGGCACCACCACAATCATTGACTTCGCTCTCCAAAAACAGGGAGAAACGCCCAAACAGGCACTCGATCGCCGCCTTGCCTTAGCCGAACCGCAAGCTTGCGTGGACTATGGTTTTCACATCATCCTCACCGAAGTTACTCCCGATTCGCTGAGCGAACTGCCCGATCTGATCAATCAGGATGGTGTGTCCAGCTTCAAGATGTTTATGGCGTATCCCGGTGTGCTGATGGTGGATGACGCAGGCATCTTTAGAACGATGCGAAAGGTGGGCACTCACGGCGGCATGGTAAATTTACACGCTGAGAATGGGGGTGTGATCCAGGTGTTAATTGAGGAAGCACTGGCGCAGGGCAACACTTCACCCAAATATCACGCTCTCACTCGACCCTCAATTATGGAAGGGGAAGCTTCTCATCGGGCAATTCGACTGGCAGAACTGGCAGAGATTCCAGTTTATCTGGTGCATCTGTCAGCAAAAGAAGCACTAGATGCGGTAGTGGAAGCCCGCGATCGCGGCATTTCTGCCTTTGCGGAAACCTGTCCTCACTACTTATTTCTCACCATTGAAGAGTACGATCGCCCCGACTTTGATGGCGCAAAATATGTAATGACTCCTCCTTTGCGCGATCACACCTGCCAACATGCGCTGTGGCGTGGGCTAAAGTTCGATGACCTGCAAATTGTCTCTACCGATCACTGTCCGTTTTGCTTCAGTGAACGTCCGTTTGGTATCCATCGCTCCAAACAGTTAGGACAAGGTGATTTCTCCCAAATTCCGAATGGCGCACCGGGAGTAGAGTTTCGTGTTCCACTACTCTATGACGGTGGTGTAGGTGGCGGCAAAATTTCACTCAATCGCTTTGTTCAGCTTACGTCTACCGCACCTGCCAAGATGTTTGGGCTATTCCCACAAAAGGGAGCGATCGCTGTTGGTAGTGATGCCGATCTCGTACTGTTTGATCCACAAAAAACTCACATTCTCAGCGCTAGCACTCACCATTCCAACGTAGATTACTCACTGTTTGAAGGGAGACAGGTAACGGGCAAAGTTGAGAAGGTGTTTCTCAGAGGTGAATTAGTTGTGGATGGCGATCGCTGGCTGGGGAAACCGGGCAACGGTCGATATCAAAAGCGATCTGCTTCGGGTCGGGTAATTTGATTGGAGTTCTCATGGCAACTTATTTAATCACAGGTGCAAATCGAGGCATTGGTTACGAATACTGCCGTCAACTGCAAGCACGGGGCGATCGCGTCATTGCCATCTGTCGCAATGCTTCTGAGGAATTGCAGCAGTTAAGAGTACAAGTTGAGGAAGAAATTGATATTACCTCAGATGAGTCTGTAGCAGGTTTACGCACTCGCTTAGGTGATACGGCGCTCGACGTGCTGATCAACAACGCTGGTATTATCAAGCGTGTCACCTTAGAAAACCTGGACTTTAACAGCATTCGAGAACAGTTTGAGGTGAATGCTCTGGGTGCATTACGAGTAACCAGTGTGCTACTTCCACTTCTCAAATCAGGCTCCAAGATTATCTTGATGACAAGCCGCATGGGGTCGATTGAGGACAATACCTCTGGTAGTTCCTACGGCTATCGCATGTCAAAGGTGGCGTTGTCGATGGCAGGCAAGTCCCTGTCCCACGATCTCAAACCGCGAGGAATTGCCGTCGCAATTCTGCATCCCGGTTTAGTGCAAACTCGCATGACGAACTTTACAACGGGCGGCATTACTCCAGAAGAGTCTGTCAAGAGCTTGCTGCGACGGATCGACGAGTTGACATTAGAGAACACGGGCACCTTCTGGCACGCAAATGGCGAGGTGTTGCCCTGGTAATTTGATAGTACGGTGGTAGTACGTTCATTTGTATTGCAGAATGTTCCGTATGATGGGCAGTGTTTGCCTGTCCTCAATACACGCAAATTCTATTCGGGTGAGGAATGCCCATCTTGCTGGTACGTTATGGCAATTATTTCTTCTAAACAGCCTGAACCCAACCGTCGCCACAAGGCGGAACCCTTAGAGACGACAACCACCTTACTGAAGCCAGAGGTTGATGTAGATGAGTTGGGGAAACAGGAGGAAAGCCTGCGTCCCCAAAAGCTGGCAGACTACATTGGGCAGAAAGCGCTGAAGGAAGTGCTTGATATCGCCATCCGAGCCGCCCAAGCCCGCAAAGAAACTCTAGATCATCTATTGCTCTACGGCCCACCCGGTTTAGGAAAAACAACCATGTCGCTGATCTTGGCGGCAGAAATGGGCGTTGGCTGCAAAATCACGACAGCCCCAGCCCTGGAACGGCCACGCGACATTGTCGGACTGCTGGTCAATCTTCAGCCCGGTGACATTCTGTTTATTGACGAAATCCATCGGTTGCCCAGAATGACCGAGGAAATCCTCTATCCAGCAATGGAGGACTATCGCATTGATATCACCATTGGCAAAGGGCAAAGTGCCCGCACGCGCAGCCTACCGCTACAAAGGTTTACGCTGGTTGGCGCAACGACTCGCGTAGGGGCACTGACTTCTCCTTTGCGCGATCGCTTCGGCTTAGTCCAACGGTTGCGCTTTTATGAATTGGACGAACTCACCCTAATCGTGCAACGCACCGCCGAAATTCTCAAAACTCCAATCGATCCTGACGGTGCAATGGAGATCGCCCGTCGCGCCAGAGGCACCCCTCGTATTGCCAATCGCTTGCTCAAACGAGTGCGTGACTATGTTGAGGTAAAAAATACAGGAGCCGCGATTAGTGAGGCGATCGCTGCCGAAGCCCTGGAGCTATTTAACGTAGACCCTTGCGGACTCGACTGGACCGATCGCCGAATGCTAACCGTAATGATCGAAAACTTTGGTGGTGGACCAGTTGGGCTAGACACCCTTGCCGCTTCCACTGGTGAAGATGCCCAAACCATTGAGGAAGTCTACGAACCCTACCTGCTGCAAATCGGTTACCTTCAGCGCACTCCCAGAGGACGCATCGCTACTACCGCCGCCTGGAAACACCTGGGCTATCAGCCTCCTGAAAGCCAGCTTTCACTGCTAACTTAGAATTTATATCTTGAAGGAGGCAGACTAACTGCGATCGAATAGCGATCGCAGCCTAATTTTACTCGATACATAGAACGGAACCTGGTAATGCTCCGCCAGCAGCCAAGCCACCAGCAGCAGGTGAATAAAAAGTGTACACCCTACCCAAACTGCGGGAAACCACGCCCACCGACTGCCGGGTAAGGGGGGGAAAGTGTAGGCAGATAGCCAGACAATCGACGGTGGCATCAACGCTACAGCAATTCCGACCAGCCAGATCACCAGCGTCAGGTTTAGCTCATCCCGATAGGCAACCTGCCAGGTCCGTCCCGTCCAGCGCCAAGACATCGGTTGAGAGCTATCTACCACCTGAACAGTCTGACTTTCCAGATTGGCAGTAAAAATGTGGCGACAGAAACTACAGGCAAAAGCATCCATCAGCGTTAGCTCAGTAATCTGCCCATGCCGACAGACTGGACAGAGATATGTCCCTTGATAGCTAAGCTGAGTGTTTTCAGTTGCTTCAGGCGATCGCAGCGTATCGCTCTTAGCCTTGCGCTCTGGGAATTGCTTCGTCATACCAACCTATGAACCTTCACGCCCACATTTTTGCCTTTGCCGCAGCGTTTTCCCAAACCCATACAGAAACCGCTACAGCGCACCCGCTATTGCAGAACTGCCAACTGACCGAATCACCTCAACCCCACCCTGTTCCAAAATAACAATAGGTTCGCCTGTTGTGTCGATTCGCTTGACCAACACACTGCCACCCGCAAGATAGTCTCCTGCATTCACATAGCGGCTCGTTGGCTCACCCGGAACCTGAACGATTGCGCTTACTGTTCCGCCTGCCTCAATCACTCCGCTCACCTCGATCGCATTGGCAAGACTCGTTGGAGCAGGGGGAGAAACAGGAACGGTAGAAGGATTCGCAGCCGTACCTGTTTCCGACACAACCACAGGGGGAAGATTGTTGCCGGGTAGAACCGGAAGCGGCTGATTTTGCAGCGGCACAGTTGTAATTTGGGGTGCCGGAGCGGGTGCTGGAGCAGGTGCCGGAGCAACAGCAACAGATGGTGCAGGATTAGATGGCGCAGTCGCGACTGATACTCTACGGCGCACAATTGGCGCATCGGCGATCGCCCCAAACGGTTCGCTTCGTCCCACCGTTACAGTCGGTAGGCGATCGCCTGGTGTTGTCGGGGGAATCAGATTAGGTACAGGTAAAGCTTGAGGAGAGGCCGCTGCACCTTGGTCAGGGGAAGTTGAGTTAGCCTGAGACGTAGCCACGCTATTGGTACCATCCACAGCAACCGTTGTCTCAGCTTGGGGCTGAGCTACAGGCGCAGAATTTTCAGCAACTTGATTGCCACCGCAACCCGTTAGAACCAGTGCGGCTCCCGCCAAACCTAAAACTCCTCCTAGCGCCTTCCTCATACATTCCACCCCAATTTTCAGGTTTTACTCGTGCCTCATCTCACTAAGGATAGCCCTGATTTTGGGTTGTGAACCAGTACTTCTTGGGGAAGGGAAAAAAGGGAAAGGGCTTAGGTTCCGCTTCAAAGCATTCCTAAGCCCTTTCCCTGGATCAAGCGAAGACATTCGCTGATTCCAATCTATTTTTCCTGTCTGCGATATTCGTTAAAGGATTGGTAACACGCTTCAGGATGGTACAAATGGCAGCGATCAGTAATCTCCTTCATTAAACTCCAAGAGAATTGCCGCTCTTGCATATGTTCGCCCCAATTTTGCTTTAAGCTCTGGTGCGCCATCCGCAAGTTGTAAGAGGGAATTGCAGTGGAAATGTGATGAGGAACGTGAACGCTGATGTCATGGCAAAGAAACTCTATCCAACGAGGATAGTCGCAGTGAATGGTTCCTGCTAGCTGAGCCTGAGCCGCATCCCATTCAGATGTTTCAACAAAAGCAATGTCTGGATCAGTGTGATGCACCAGGGTAAAGGTGCTCATCCAGAAGTGGTAAACCATCCAAGGCAACAGCCAAAATTTGACAAATCCCCAAATGCCAGTAGTGGCAATCAGCAGGGGAAATGCGATCGCCACAAACCCAACTACCACTGCAATAGAAAGCTTCACTTTACTGCGATCTTTGGCTGCAAACTGTGACAAATCAAAGTGCAAACCGACCCAATGCACGATGGAGGAAAGCCACCAAAAGCGCTTTCGCAGTAGCTCATAGCCCAACCGCACTGGACGTGCAACGGTGTCATAAAACTCTGGCTGAAACGGCTGCCAGGCATTATCTACAGCTAATTCATTCGTATGCTTGTGATGGAAATTATGCAGAATTCGCCAGCTATGGAAGGGGTAGATCAGCGGCATCATCAGCACATGCCCAACTAGATCATTAACCCAGCGGCGCTTGGCAAACGAGCGATGACCGCAATCGTGACCCAGCACAAAAAAACCGGTCAGTGCTGTACCGGTAAAAATCCAGGCAATGGGAAGTAAAAACCATGGAGCGATCGCGATCGCTCCATATCCCAAAGCAACCATCGCAACATTAATCAGAACTGCACTCCAGGCTTTAACTGGATGTTTTTGAAAGCATTCCTGGGGCAAGGTTTTTAGAATGTCTTTCAGTCGAATTTTTGCGGTAACCGAGTCATCAAAGCCATTTGCGGCTTGTACCGTGTCGTCAAACTTGATTGATGTTGCTGTCATGAATGAGTTAAAACACCTTAACTGTTTTGAAATTAAACGTGCTTTCCTGAAAATCTACATGAGCCAGATTGCAGATTCTCTGGAGAGGTTCTCAACTATTTCTAGCAAGCTATAGCAAGATAGTCGCATCCAATCTCTAGTTAATAGTCACAAAATTACTGAAATCAAAAGATTTAAGCATTTTCAATAAGCAATAACTATGCAATTAGCAGGACGAGACTTAGGAATACGAAACTTGACCTAGAGCAAAATCTGCATACAAAAATCAGTCAGGTTCAGTTCAGAAACCTCGATAGCCTCATTTCAAAAACTGAATCTTGACTGAATTCTGTGTAAGCCCACTTCTCTAAGTGAGAGCTTCGATCTTCTCGCTCTCTACTTGGGAAAGGGAGTGACTTGAAGTGAGCCGTTGCTGTTGAAGCACTTGAAGCTGCTTCAATAGAGCCTCAGTTTCAGCTTGAAGGTGCAGCAGTTCAGCTCGATGATTGTCTCGATAAGGCAACTTACTAGGTTCTAGTAAACGAAGGCTGCCCTGGTTTGAAGCGGATTTAGCGCTCTCTTTACTGCTCGTGGGGTTGGGCTCACAGACGGCAGTTGAGGATTTGGTTAGCTCAGATAAACGATTTGACATCAAAACCTGACTAGTTATTATTACTCATTCACACCACTAGGGTATTGTAACCCAAAGTTTAAATTTGATTGTATTAAACATGTCGATTTGTCAAAAATTAGGTGTGTCGGTTTGACAACTGGCTGATCTAGACTACTTTTCTTCTAGAAATTAGGGTCGTTTACCCAATCTCGACATCTTCCGTCTTCCCAGGTTCTAACCGTATTCTGGCACTCGGCTCTGCTGTCAATCCAAGGCACGTCGGTTGCGTGGGGTTCAAGCTCTGTCAATTTTGTGAGAGTAGGCAGCAAAGCTTTTTGCAAACCCAAACTTGACAGCAGGATCAAACCGATAGCTGCTGCGATCGCCATCATGTTAGTAGTCGTCCAAACAGGGTACTTGCGGAACTCTGTCTGCAAGCGTTGCGGCGATCGCCGTTCTGGACCTGCTAAAAGCACCAGATAAAAGCGATTGAATGGGACAGGAACCGACAAACGAATGTCTACAGGATGCTTTTTCCAATTCAGCTGGCTACAAGCTTGCTTTAGCGCCTCAACTTGAGCAACGGTGAAAGTCTCTGCTGTTTGAGGGGGTACATGAGCCAGAAATTGCTCAAATAGAGAATCTTTCCTGGAAGGTTTGCGTGTAATAGTTTGTCTCATGTGTTTCGCCGCGCGTATCAATACATACAGGCTATTTCATGGGATGAAGAATGAAATCTGGATGATTGGCTGATACGCATCAGCTAATTGTAGGAATTCTTCCTGAAACTAAGGGATATTACTGCTTTTTTTGAGTGATTTATATTACACTTTGAGGTTTTGCGATGTAAGTCAGAGATTATATATCAGAGAGCTTGCCTACCAAGGTAGACTTAAGATCCATACCGTAATTTTTAATTCTCAAAGCTAACTTGACTCCTGTGACTCTAAGCCTGCCTTCCGACTCTGTATCTGTAACTTCTTCGACGAAGCTCAACAGTTGGCCTGGGCTGATTGAAGCCTATCGCCCCTATCTGCCTGTTACTGAAGCAACCCCGGTTGTGACACTTCTCGAAGGCAATACGCCGCTGATTCCAGCCCCGGCGATCGCCGCTGCAATTGGTAGACAGGTACAGGTTTTTTTAAAGTATGACGGTCTCAACCCGACGGGTAGCTTCAAAGACCGGGGAATGACGATGGCAATTTCCAAGGCGAAGGAGGCTGGAGCCAAAGCGGTAATTTGTGCCAGCACGGGTAATACCTCAGCAGCGGCAGCAGCTTACGCAAGGCGGGGCGGAATGCGAGCCTTTGTGCTGATTCCTGATGGTTATGTAGCCCTGGGCAAGCTCGCTCAAGCTTTACTCTACGGGGCAGAGGTGCTGGCGATTAAAGGAAATTTTGACCGAGCGTTGGCGATCGTTCGAGAAATGGCAGAAAGCCACCCGGTGACTCTGGTGAATTCAGTCAATCCCTACCGCCTGGAAGGGCAGAAAACGGGTGCCTTTGAGATTGTTGATGCACTGGGTAACGCTCCTGATTGGCTGTGCATCCCCGTGGGCAATGCCGGAAACATTACGGCGTATTGGATGGGGTTCTGCCAGTATCATCAGGACGGAAAGTGCGATCGCCTGCCTCGGATGATGGGCTTTCAGGCAGCAGGTGCATCGCCTCTGGTGACTGGGGAACCTGTAGAACATCCTGAAACCCTGGCTACCGCGATTCGCATTGGCAATCCGGCAAGTTGGCAGAAGGCCGTTGCTGTCAAGGAGGCTAGCCAGGGGCAGTTTAACCCCGTTACAGATGAAGAAATCTTAGATGCTTATCGACTGCTAGCTTCCCAGGAAGGAATTTTTTGTGAACCCGCGAGTGCTGCTTCTGTGGCTGGGTTGTTAAAGGTCAAAGATCAGGTTCCGACTGGGGCAACCGTTGTCTGTGTGCTAACTGGCAATGGGTTGAAAGATCCTGATACGGCAATCAATTACAGTCAAAATCAGTTTAAGCCTGGCATTGAGCCAACTCTAGAAGCTGTAGCTCAAGTCATGGGTTTTTAGCCTAGTCTTTGGGGCGATCGCTATGTCCCAAGTCTCTTTCGGGGGCAATGCGATCGCGCACTAGCTGCTTCAACTCCTTAGATTCAGGGAAACGTCCCTGCTCTTTGCGTGAGAAGATTAGCTCTTGCTCCAGTCGCACTTCAAAAATACCGCCCGTACCTGGAACTAAAGCCACTTCTCCTAGCTCTGTTGTAAAGGTGGTGAGAAGTTCCTGCGCCATCCAGGCTGCTCGTAGGAGCCAGCGACATTGAGTGCAGTAGGTGATTTCTACGCGAGGAGAAGGCATTGGGTTCAAGTTCACAACACATCTTTATTTTTAGTCTTAACGCGCTGATAAAACTCTTCCATCAGGTCAATGAAAGAACTATCTTTCTGCCAAAACGGAGGAAAATCTCCCTGTTTTTTGATCAATACAGCCGGAACGCTGGTTTGAGGGGTTGCTTCAAAGTTTTGCGGTAATCGCTTTTCGCCCATCCAAAACTCTCTCAGATCGATCTCACCTTCTAACGCTACTGTTTCTGGCTGGGTGTAATAGCTGGAAGAGGGACGCGGTGCAGCTTTTTCAGCAGTCAATTCCGCAGACAGAGCTATACCCAGCGGAGACTTCGCTAATTCTGTTTTGAGAGTTTCTCGATTCAGACCGCGTAATTCAAACAGCAAAAACGGATCACGATCGAGTTCTGCGGCAACCAGGTAGTAGACTCCGGCAATGTGTTTACAGGGGTTACTGTAATCTGGACAGGAACAGCTTGTCTTAAAGTCTGACTTGCTGTGCGGCAAAAGGTGTAACCCCGGTGTGGCAAAAGCCTCTTCAATATTGTCCGGCATCTCATTGAGCAGCAGCTTAGAGACAAAGCTGGCTTTGGAGGCAATGTGGGCGATTGCCTTTCCCCACTTTGCTTGGGCGATCGGTGTAATTCTAATCTCTGTGGTGTAGAGCGGTTCCTCATAAACACCAAAGTAAGGATTTACCGAGCCTTTCACTTTCGCCGTCACCACTCCATCTTTAATCTCAAAGCTTTTTACCTTGCCGCCACTAGCATAGGAACGTCCGCGACTCAGCCGACCCGAATCGGTGAATGCTTCCAATGCCTCGATAAACTTTTTCCCCCACCAGGTACGACTAAATTGAGCCATAATTTTTCTCCTGAATGGCTATTCCAAAATGGCACTTTGATTGAGTGAAATCAGATCTCTAAACGCATCATTGTCTAGCTCCGTCAGCCACGATTCATCAGCACCGACGATCGCCCCTGCCAGTTTCTTCTTGTCTTCAATCATCTGGTCAATGCGCTCTTCTAGGGTACCGATCGCCACAAACTTGTGAACAAATACATTCTTTTTTTGCCCGATTCGAAAGGCGCGATCGGTTGCCTGGTCTTCGACTGCCGGATTCCACCAGCGATCAAAGTGGAAGACATGATTGGCTTTGGTGAGTGTGATGCCAACTCCTCCCGCTTTGAGGGAAAGGATAAACACAGACGGCTCTGTTTCAGGATCTTGGAATTCAGCGATCATTTTTTCTCGCTTATTGCGACTGGTGCCACCGTGAATGTAATAGGTGTTGTAGTGCAGTGTTTGTTTCAAGTATTTTTCTAGAGATTCGCCGATTTCGGTGAATTGGGTAAATACCAGTAGGCTCTCTCCTTCCTCCATGACTTCGGTTATCATTTCGCTCAAGCGAGTGAGTTTGTGCGATCGCTCTGGCGTAAACTCACTGCCATCCTGAAGAAACTGCATGGGATGATTACAAATCTGCTTTAGTTTCATCAAAGTTGAAAGAATTAACCCCTTTCGCTGAATTCCTTCGGACTCCTGAAGCTGTTTCTCCACATCTTTGACCGTTGCCTCATAGAGAGAAGCTTGTTCTTTAGTCAGGTTACAAAACAGCTTTTGCTCTACCTTGTCGGGCAAGTCTTTGATGATCGACTGATCCGTCTTCACACGCCGCAAGATGAACGGTTCCACCAATTTCTTTAGGGTAGAAGATCGAGTCACGTCATTGTTCTTTTGAATTGGAATTTCAAACCCTTTGCGGAACTGAGCTTCTTTACCCAGATAGCCCGGATTCAAGAAGTTAAAGATTGACCAAAGATCGAGCAAACGGTTTTCAACAGGTGTTCCTGTTAGTGCTAGACGGTGATGAGCTGAGAGTTTTAGGATTGCTTTGGTCTGTGCAGCCTGAGGATTTTTAATATTTTGCGCTTCGTCCAACACCAGTCGGTGCCAGTCTACACCGTTCAACAATTTGGCATCTTTCCGCACCAGGGTAAAGGAGGTAATAACCACATCATGTTCTAGACAAATTGCTTTAAACTCATCTTCTGCCTGGAGTCGCTGATTGCCGTGGTGCACCATTGCCCGCAGGCGAGGCGCAAACTTTTCAATTTCCTTGTGCCAATTGCCCAGAACTGAAGTGGGCGCAACCAGCAGCGTTGGGGGAACTGCGACACCTTCCTGCTCAGCAAACTCACGTTCCTGAACTAATCGAGCAATGACCTGCACCGTTTTGCCCAGACCCATATCATCTGCTAGGCAGCCATTTAGCCCCAAATTTTCCAGATAATATAGCCAGGAAACCCCACGTTTTTGGTATTCCCGCAAACTGCCTCTTAGACCTGCCGGATCGGGCATTGCTTCCAGGCGGCTCTTATCATTCAGCTTTTCTAACATTTCTGACAAAAGCTGATCTCGATCCAGGTCAAGCTCTACGTCATCCTCCGAGTCAGCCGTCAGTTTCATTAAGTCGAGCAAACTCATTTCCGGGTTTTGCTGCTGTTGAGTTTTCCAAAACTCCAGCATTTGCTGCATTTTTTGCTGGTTTAGCTCTACCCACTGTCCCCGAAACTGTACGAGTGGAGATTTTGCCTCAACGAGCTGTTGCCATTCTTCTTCGCTAATGGGTTGGTCGCCGATTGCCAGTTCATATTCGTAGTCCACCAGCGTTTCAAATGAAAAGTAACTCTGAGATTTTTTATCACCCGCAGGCTTTTTACCCGCTGCTCTTAGCCGCACCTTTGCCCGCTGCTGTCCTTTAGAAGTCCACCATGCTGGGACGATTACTTTATAACCTGCCGCTTCCAGCACCCAGGCGGATTCGCGCAAAAAATCAACTACTTCATCTAGTGACAAAAATGCACTATCGGGTTCGTTGGTTTCCAATCCCTGCCATAGTTTCGGATAAACTCGTGCCGCATAGCCCAGGTTGAGCAGCAGGTTTTGCTCAAAGTCTTTGCCAAACTGCTTTTGCAGTTCTTTTTGCTGGCTTGAGCGCAACCGCCAATAGTCCAGCAGAGGAATTTTCAGGGAAGGATCTTGTTTTGGTGCAACCTGAAACTGAAGCTGCCATTTATCTTCGGGCTTTGCGGGTGAATGCAGCTGGAAATAAAGGTGAAAGGGCGTTTCTGTCCGAGTGCAGCGGAGGCGATCGCTCCAAACCTGCCACTGCTGATATTGCTCCAAAGCAATGGCTGAAGTCCAGGGCATTCCACTTTTGTCTAGATATAGACAGCTATACACCAGCGAATCAGCTATTTTTTGGTCAAAAGCGCTGGTTGAAGGAGTATGCGTCACGATATCTGTGAGTAAGCACTCGGAGAAGTGCCGCAACAGCGTTTCTTTGACGTAAAAACTGGGTTGATCAGGAACCACTTCAAAGCCTGCAACACAGACTAAGGGCATATATTCGACGTATCGCTGAATCTCCGTCTCGTACTGTTCAGAAACAATTTCCCAAGCTGGATAGATTTCAAAAGATTCTGAGACAGATTGTTCTGATTTAGTAGATTGTTCCGACTTATCCGATTTAGTAGATTGTTTGACACCATTCGATCCAGAAGTTGTTTTGGATTTGGTAGATCGAGTGGTTTTGACAGATTTCGTTGCTCCAATCTGTTTGGTTTGAGCAGCCTGTTTAGTTCGCGTAGACCGTTTGGTTGAACTGGACTTTGCTGCAGCCGCAGACAATGAGCGGTATTTGAGTGCAGGAATGTACTGGTCGGTGAGAATAATTTGTTTGAGAAATTGGATGTAGTGATACCAGAACAGCAGGTCTGCTCCTAGTTGAACTTCTGCTAGATTGTGCAGCGCGATGAAGTGCAGATTGTTGAGCAAGTTGATGACATTGCTAACCAGTGAGTAGCGATGAACATCGGCTTTGACGGAAGCGATCGCCCTATAGCAGTCAATTTGCCAATACTGAAAGTCAAATTTTTCTGGCGTTTCTGTTTCTAAATAGCGCGAAAGTTCCAGAGAGGGTAAAGGTTGGTCGGCCGCGCTAGGTAGGAGAAAATATTTTGGTGAGATGGCTTCTTCTGACTTTTGAAGCGCAATTTTGATGCCCAACTCATCCATTAGAAACGTCTCTAGCCCTGGCTTAGGAAGCTGGCGTGGATGGATGGATTTACTTTTTGAGCGTTGTTTTTTGCCCTCAGTTGTCTCTACCCAAAGATAGAATGCACCTGTTTGAATGAATCCATTTTCTGTCTGAGGAATCCAGGTTCCGTGAAGGATCTTCATCGGCTTACACTGCTGAAATTCTCAAATTAGGTATTCCTAAGATTAGTGTAAACTCTACTCTTTTTGAACTGATTGCCTCACCAAAGTTTTGAGAAATTGACAAAACTGCTGAGATTACCAAACTCAAAAGAACTGTTCGTCTAGAGCGCGAAATTTTTGAAAGACTCCCGTATATGGAACAAATGTTTATAATAGATGAAATCAAATGTAAATTTATGTAAATCTGGGGCAGTTATGAGTCAGTTGAGTTTGGAGCAGATTGCGAATCAGCTAGATAGCCAAAATTCGCGCGATCGTATGTTGGCGCTGGCTTCTTTGCGAGATATTCCAGCGACAGATGCCGTACCGCTGATTAAAAAAGTGCTAAATGACGAAAATCTGCAAATTCGCTCAATGGCAGTATTTGCTTTGGGTCTAAAGCCAACTGAAGACTGCTATCCCATTCTGATCAAGCTATTAGAAGCCGATCCCGACTATGGCATTCGAGCAGATGCCGCAGGTGCACTAGGCTATTTAGAAGATCCCAGAGCCTTCGAGCCGTTGGTACGAGCATTTTATGAGGATACCGACTGGCTAGTGCGTTTTAGTGCAGCCGTTTCACTGGGCAACCTGAAAGACCAGCGGGCACACGATGTTTTGGTTGAGGCACTCGACAGTGAAGAGGTCGTGTTGCATCAGGCGGCGATCGCTGCCTTGGGCGAAATCAAAGACGTTAGCTCTGTCGATCAAATTCTGCGCTTTGCCCAGTCCGAGGACTGGTTGGTACGCCAGCGTCTTGCTGAAGCATTAGGAAATATGCCTACTCCCAAGAGCATTTCTGCACTGCACTACCTGGAAAAAGACCCCCATCCGAATGTTTCCGCCTCGGCAACAATTTCACTCAAGCGCATTGCAGAAGGAAAGGAAGATTAGAGGTTATAACGTTTCTCCAAAAAGAGGCTACAGATGAAAGGGCACCCTGCTCAGCGGGGTGCCCTTTCATCTGCAACCCTAATTTTTGAAATTGGTATTAGGGGTGAAGGATGAGGAATGAACCTGAAGCTCTAACCCTAGCCTCTAGCCCCTAATACCCTCCTTTAAACAAAGCTCAGGGTGCCACGATCGCCATCTAGCTGAACTGGAAGACCGACTGGAAGGGCCGCATTCACGCCGTCGTGCCCGAAGGGTAAATCTGAGACGATGGGGATGTTGAGATCGGAGAGGCGATCGCGCAGTACTTCCTCAACTGTAAAGCTGGGTACTTGGGTAGGAGGGTGACACTGGCTAAATCGCCCCAGAGCAATTCCTCGAATTTGAGAGAGTGCGCCACTCATGCGCCACTGGGTGAGCATTCTATCGATCCGGTAGGGCGCTTCGGATACGTCTTCTAATGCCAGAATAATGTCCTTCAGGTCAGGCTGGGCGGGAGTGTTGAGTAGATGAGTGGCGACAGTGAGGTTTGCAGGTAGGAGGGGAGCGATCGCTTGTCCACCACCCCACCCGTTACCCTGGAGGGGGTCTAAAGCTTTGCCTGTAACCCAATCAAACAAACGTTGGGTTGACCAGCTGGGTTCTGCTGCTAGCGTAGTCAAGAGTGGCCCATGTACGCCTGAAACGCCACGTAAGCTCAGGCTCCAGAGTAGGCTGGTGATATCCGAGAAGCCAATTAGCCACTTGGGTTCGGAGTCTGGACAGACCCAGTTTTCTAATAGCCTTGCCCCACCATAACCCCCTCTTGCACAGAGAATTCCCCGGCAGTCAGGATCTTTGAGAGCCGTCTCTAGCTGCGATCGCCGCTCCAAATCGGTTCCCGCTAAATAGCCCCAGCGACCGTCATAACCTGAAGTGAGTTCAACCTGATAGCCTTGCGATCGCCATAGTTCCACTCCTCGCTGAAATGCGTCTCGCTCTCGCAGTGTACCGCTGGGCGCAATGACACGGAGGCGATCGCCGGGTTGGAGGGGAGCAGGAGGTTTACAAAGATGCATTGGGAATGGGAGTCATTTGTTATTAGTTATTGAGCATTGGCACTGGTCATTGGCGGCAAGCCACTAACTAATGACGAGGATGAATGACTAAGGACTAATTTGCGCTTCTTAGAATATCGCTAAACCACGCTTCAATGCGATCGCCCATTGCAGACATTGAGTATTGCGCTTCAGCTTGTTGACGGCAGGCATAGCGATCAATCTGGTCGAGATGGGCGATCGCGTCAACCAAGCCTTCAACGGAGTCGGGTTCTACTAACCAGCCTGTTTTGCCATGCTGAACGATTTCGGCTGGGCCACCACGACGGTAAGCGATCACTGGAACGCCACAGGCTAATGCTTCGATTGCCACGTTGCCAAATGCCTCAACCCAGCGGGGGGTCATCAGTAAGCCGCGACATTGTCCTAACACTTGCTGAAGCTGTTGAGTTGGCAAAAAACCTTCGTAGCTGACTGGGGCATCTGGGTAAGCCTGACAAACTTGTTGCCAGTAAGCAGGATCAGGCATTGCGCCTAATACTTTGAGAGGAGTTCCTGTTTGCTGGGAGGCGGCGATCGCATCTTCGATTCCTTTTTCTGGGGCAATTCGTCCGACCCATGCCAAAAATTCATTGGGAACAGATTGGAACTGGTAGCGGGATAGATCCAAGCCGTTCCCTAAACAGCGACACTGCTTGGCAAAGGCAAATGTGTCAGCCTGTGCCTGACTGTGAACGCCAATGGTGCCCGGAAACTGAACGGCAACTTGCTCAATTGCCTGATCCATCGCCAGGGAAAGGGAACCCATGCTAACTAAGTGGGCGATCGGGCGGTGCAAGAAGGGTGTGAGGTAGAAGGGCAACCAGTCGTAGGCAAAGTTGACCAGCAAATCATAGTCAGCTTCTACCCGACGGGCATATTCCCAAATGTTTGCCAGCACTGCATTGGCAGGCAGGCTAATGGGGGCATCGCGTTCTAGAGTTTGAGCCGTAACTTGTAGATTTCCAGCAATCTCGACCAGCGGCAAAGTTTCTTGAGAACCTTGGGGCGCTACTATCTGCAAGCTATGTCCCCGTTGATGCAATTCCTGGGCAATGTTGTGTAGCGTCAATTCCACTCCGCCCCCCAAACCTGAGCCTAACGGCCCAACCGGGGTTGAGAGTAACAGCAGTCTCATTTAAATTTCACCTCAATCATGCCAGCAGAGAGTTTGCTTAAACCCTCTGTAAATTACGCCCTTACTTGTAAGCGCATGTGCCAATATGTTGCCCGACCAGCCCACGCAGAAAAATGCTTTCGTAGTCCGGATTAGCGTTAGCGTAACCTGCCAGAATCGAACCTGAGTTAAATTTCAACCTGGTTAACTAAATCTTTATTAGCTCATGCCGAAGAATTGCCTGTGCCCAACGCTTTCTTTATCACAGGCTCTCCAAATACTGCAACAGGTCTGCCATTTCTTGAGGGCTGGGCTGAAACTGGGGCATCGGCGGAGTTTGCCCACTGGTGACCTGATGGATTAAGCCAACGCGGGATTTTCGGTCTGAGATGTGGTGCAAACTGGGACCAACCCGGCCATCGCCACCCATACCATGACAGCTAGCGCAGTTCATCTGGAAGATGGCTTGCCCTTGCTCGGTATCGCCTGTCAACTCCAAGACATCATGCACATAGGGGTCAGAATAGCTGAACTGGGAGATGCCCAAAAGCACAACCAGAACTGCCAGTAAAATTCCCAGAATTGCCAGAGCAATCCCCTGAATCAAATTGTTTGTGTTAACTAGCTGATTATTCACCAAAGACTCAAGAGAATTCTGACCGAAAATACTAGAGACAAATGTACAAGGAATTTCTCATCTCCTTACACAGCTTAATTTTTTTTTCGTAGCTTGTGCAAGTGAACTAGTCTGCTTTAGCCAAATTCTCTCGGGCTACTAACGGCAAATGGCGACAAGCGGTATTATGAGAGTCAGGTAAAAAAGATTAATTGACCTAACTTTGCATTCATTAGAGGGAGATTTGTCATGGTAGAACCGTTGCTTTCAGGCATTGTCTTGGGTCTAATCCCAGTGACTTTGGCTGGGCTGTTAGTTGCTGCTTACCTGCAATACAAGCGGGGAAACCAACTCAACCTATAGCATTGACGGCTGAAAACATCTGGTTTTAGTTATTCCTGGGTGATAATCAGACTGGCTAACATCCCTGAAAAGATGTTTGAGAAGTCACAAATAGACCTTCTGCGTGAATGGTAGCGAGGCTAAGCCTCGCTACCATTCATGTTTCAAACTGGTTTATGCAGAAGGTTTATGTCTCTTGGAAAGGCGTAGCATTCGGGCAATAGTTCTCGGTTCGTTTCGAGTATCTACCGAATATTGCGCCCCCTCTTTGTTTGCTGAGGCTTTAAGGACTTTGTTGGGCAATCATCCTGCATTCTGATAAAAGGTCAGGGCCGTATTGCCATAAGTTTTTTGGCGACAAATTTGAAGGGAGGCGATCGCCTCTGGCAAAGCATAATCAGGGCTATGTTCCGCAGCAAGTTCGCCGTTAGTTGCCAAGAGGTGGTGGTGGGCGATCGCCTCTAACACAGGCTGATAAAGCTGACCAGCATAGGGTGGGTCAAAATAAATTCGGTCGAACTGTTGTCCTGCTAGGGCAGGCAATCGCTTCACTACATCTGCCCGAATCACCTGAAATGTCTGGTTGCCGTGGGCAACTCGCTGCCAGTTTTGCTGAATCACCGTACAGGCTGCTCCCGACTGCTCAATGCCAACGATCGCACTTGCCCCTCGGCTCAAAGCTTCGGCTCCCATTGCGCCACTTCCGGCACATAGATCCAGCCAACGGCAACCCTCAATCTTACCCTGCCAAATGTTAAACAAAGCTTCTCGCACTCGTGCTGGTGTGGGTCGCGTTGCTAGTCCGGGCAAAGTTTTGAGCGATCGGTTGCCGTAAATGCGGAGACTCATGAGAAGGAGATGTAGTAATGGAAATTAGGAATTGGGATTGGATTAATTAGGATAGATGTTGGCGATGGCTGACTCCTAAAAATTTTATCCGAGTAAGACGAAATCGCGGTTGCTAAGTGCCGCTCTACGTGTCAGGTTTCTAACTGTACTACTGTGCTGGCGTTGAGTGAGAAGAAAGGACGCGCACAAGATAACTCAGATAAGGCTACAAGTTAGCCGCTGACTGCAATTTTATTCCTCCGGATAAAACTGAAAGCGTAGTTCACTTGATCATCTATAACTTTTACTTCCCACTAGCGTAGTTTTCTGCACGACGATAGAAGCGGAACTGGAGGATTGACGCACATCACTTCCTTGATTCATTGCCCAACCTCGCTTCAGAACGGGAAGCTCGATATGAATTCTGCTCTCTATCGTGTGATGGCGGCTACGGCTGCTGTAGGATCTTTGGCTGCTCATGAGCCTGCTTCAGCAAGCTCAAGTCAACCCGAAACATCATCTCCTCGGGCTAACGCAATTGCTCCTCAGCAGATGAATGCGGCGATCGCCCCTATTCCTATGGCAATCGCCCCTGATCTGCCAACGGTTGACTTTAGCAACAGCAAATCTGTTGTAACTGCGTCTGCTGTAACTGTGTCCCCAACCTCAAATGTAGCAACGTCTCAAGCTCAACTGCCGCCCTTACCTACCGTTCCGTCGGCTCCAGTTATCTCGACTCCATCAACCCAAGCACCAGCAGTTCAGCTACCCACCGTTGGCGTACCACCTACGTCACAGGACTTGCCGCGTGTGCCTTCCCCTGCATCACCCGTTTCCTCCCCTGCCCCGACTCAAACGGCGGCTCAAATGGGACAGTATCGGGTGATTGTGCCTGCAAGTACGGCTGAAGTGCAGCAACGGGTAAGAACGGCTATACCTGACTCATTTCGTACAACGGTGAATGGACAAATGGTGATGCAGGTCGGGCTATTTCAAGAACAAAGTCCGGCTGAGGAACTGAAGCGCTCACTTGAACGGCAAAATTTGCAGGCTTCTATTGTTTCAGTTGGGGGAACAGTTGCTCCTTCCCAACCCTCCCAGCCCGCTCAACCTGTTTTTCCATCTCAGCCCCAACCTTCTCAATCTGCTGCTGGATCACTGTATCGGGTAATTGTGCCTGTCAGCACGGCTGCGATGCAGCAACGAGTGAGAGCGATCGCCCCCGATGCCTTCCGTACCACATTGAATGGACAAACGGTAATGCAGGCTGGGCTATTTCAAGATCAAGGCACCGCAGAAGCTTTAAAGCGTTCCTTTGATCAGCAGAACTTACGAGCTTCTATAATCGTTACGCCTGGAACAGCTACGCCCCCTTCACAACCCTCTTCACCCAGGGCAATGGTGTATCGAGTCATTGTGCCTGCGAGCACAACTGCAGTGCAGCAACGAGTGAGAGCGATCGCCCCCGATGCCTTCCGCACCACATTGAATGGACAAACGGTAATGCAGGCTGGGCTATTTCGAGATCAAGCTACCGCTGCAACCTTACAGCAGTCTTTTAACCGCCAGAACCTCCAGGCTTCGATTGTCCCGATTGCAGAAACGAGTGTGCGTCCACCACAGCAGGTTCCATCTCCCAGCAACCCATCTGCTGAGGTGCCCAAAGACCGGATTGTCGTGATGATCGATCCCGGTCACGGTGGGGCAGATCCAGGCGCGATTGGTATTGGTGGGCTTAGAGAAGAAGATATTGTCCTCTCAATTTCCCAACAGGTGGCAAGTCTGCTGGAGCAAGAAGGCATTCAAGCGATTTTGACTCGCTCCGATGACCGAGGTTTGGAACTTTCGACACGAGTGCAACTCGCGCAAAGAGCTAATGCAAACTATTTTGTGAGTATTCATGCCAATTCGCTAAATATGAGCCGCCCTGATGTGAATGGGGTAGAGACCTTCTATCACAACAGTGGTCGGGAACTGGCTCAGTCGATTCAAAACAGCATTATGCAAAATGTGGATATGAATAATCGTGGAGTTAAGCAAGCAAATTTCTATGTGCTGCGAAACACGTCTATGCCAGCCGCTCTGGTTGAGGTTGGATTTGTCACTGGACGAGATGATGCGGCTAAGTTAAGGGATGCAGGCTTCCGCACCACGATGGCCGGGGCGATCGCTCGTGGCATTGTTCAGAATGTGCGATCGCGCTAGCGCTGTAGCAATTCCAAGAATTTTAGATATGAAAAGGGGCACCCCGCTTGGGGTGCCCCTTTTCATTTTGAGGGTTGCTGCCTTCTTACCGAGCTGCTGCACGTTCGGCTGGATTATAAAATAGCGCTTGAAATGCAGACTGTCGCTCTGCGGGTGACTCTGCGGCAGAGTCCCAAAGGCTTTCATAGAAGAAGAAAGCAACTCCCAGTCCGCGACTTCGAGCAGCCCTCACCTTAGACTGAATCAGCTGCATGGGGACTGGCGCATTTCGCAGACCCGTTAAAACGCCTGCCGCAGTTGGAATTCTTTGCTGAGCTTCACGGATTTCGGGGCGGGAAATCTGTTGGGTAAAACTTTGCAGGTCAGGGCGATAAATCTGCACGATCAGCTCATCTACAATGTCTTGTCGCACCCAGGTTAACCAATCTTGCAGATAGCTACCGTAAGCAACATCGTAGGGGTTTGGCGAAACTGAAAAAATTGCATTGGGTTTACGCTGCTTTACCGCTTGATTGAGTCGTGTCATGAATGCGGTGATTTTGTCAGCCCGCCAGCGTACCCATTCTGGATCACGAGGATTAGCAGGGACATCTCGGTTAGTCTCCTGTCGGTACAAGTCCATTGTGTAGCGATCGTAGCCGAACTCCACGGGCAGACTGGTGTGATCGTCAAACTGAATGCCCTCTACGTCATATTGTGTGACCGTTTCCAGCACCAACTCAGTAATAAACTGCTGCACTTGAGGATGAAAGGGATTCAGCCACATCACCTCACCCGCTGCGCTGATAGAAGTTTGCCCCCCATCTCGCTTTTGCGTCAGCCAAGCCGGATGGTTGGTTGCTAACTCTGAGTAAAGCGGAGTCATAAACCCAAACTCAAACCAGGGAATCACCAGCAAATCTCGCTGATGGGCTTTGGTAATCAAGTCGGCGAGTGGGTCTTGACCTTCTAATCCTCTACGCACAAAGGGTTGAATTTCATGGCGCTGTGCGACTGCGCTGGGGTACAGCACATAGCCAGAGTTCCACACGACGGGGTAGACCGTGTTGAAGTTGAGCCGCGCTAGTTGGGTTACTGCATCTTCTAGCTTGGCGCTGTCGATCATGACATCGTTGTCGTTGCTGGTGATCCACACGCCGCGAATTTCTTGAAAAGTTTGCGGAGCGATCGCAGGGGGCAGGCTTCCACTAGAGGACACTTCGGAAGACAACACGTTGGCAAACAGTGCGCCTGAGAAGAGTACGGTGGCGATCGCCCCCATGACAGCGAGCATGATGTATCTAAGCGATCGCCTCACCGTCGTAGTAATTTGCCTTTGTCCAAGTCTCCGCTTTGCCCAGCCCCTAAATGTAAAATGCAATTTCATAGATATCAAACGAAAAGACAGCTACCCAAACTCGCAGTCGTAAAAAAAGTTTACAGCCAGACGGTCACAGGTATTAGTCTTTACGGAAGATTTGATGATCTAGCAGGACAGCAGGGCTAAATAGTATCCATAGAATTAATGCTTGCCAGAGCTGGTGATTGGGATGTGCTGAGGTTGAGCTTGAACTCGCTCAATCCAGGACTGGATGCCTGGAAATTTTTCTAAGCTAAAGCCGCCTTCCTCTGCAACGTGGGTGTAGGCAAACAGAGCAATATCCGCAATGGTGTAGCGATCGCCCACCAAAAAAGGATGGTCTTTCAATCGTTTTTCCATCACACCCAAAGCTGCGTAACCCGGTGCCTGCTTTTGAGCCAGAGCTTCCCGATATTCCTCAGCTTTGCCGCTATGCAGCCAAAATCGTGAAGTGGCAATGTAGGGTTCGTGGCTGTATTGCTCAAAAAATAGCCATTCTGTGACTCGTGCCCGTTCCAGCCGATCTGCTGGCGAAAAAGGGGTGCCTTCGCTCAGGTAAAGCAAGATTGCATTCGATTCTGAGAGAAATACGCCTGGTTCAAGTTCTAGAACAGGGATGCGGCCGTTCGGGTTTTTCTGCAAAAACTCCGGCGTTCGGGTTTCTCCTTTGAGAATGTCTAACTCGATGTATTCAAAGGGAATTCCCAACTGAGTTAAAAGCAAACGCACCTTGTAACCATTGCCCGAAAACAAATAATCGTAAAGTCGGTACATAGCTATGCTCACTTTTTCTTTTTTTTGCCGTCACCTTTTTTCTTACCTTTGCTCTCTTTTGGCTCGGCAGTTTCTGTATCCAAAGCGCCATTAATTTTGGCATTGAGTCCATACACCTGACGGCTACCGGCTAGCGCAACCAGCGTCACTTCTCGCTCATCCCCCGGCTCAAAACGAACGGCAGTACCCGCCGGAATATTCAGCCGCATTCCTCGTGCCTGCTCTCGCTCAAAGCTCAACGCCTCGTTGACTTCAAAAAAGTGATAGTGAGAACCTACTTGAATCGGGCGATCGCCCGTATTTGCTACTTGCAGCGTCACCGTTTCACGACCTGTATTAAGTTCAATTTCACCCGGCTCTACTAATAACTCTCCCGGAGTCATACTCCCCTCACCCCACTAAGATTGTTGATTGCTGCTAATCTTCGGCGATCGCTCGTCTTCTGTCTATCGATTTAGCTCACTTTTGCTATCGAATTGGGTCATGCACAGTGACGAGTTTGGTGCCATCTGGGAAAGTTGCTTCTACCTGCACCTCATGAACCATCTCAGCGATGCCGTCCATTACGTCTTCACGGGTTAGCAGCGTGGTGCCGTAGGTCATTAACTCTGCAACAGTGCGACCTTCTCTGGCTCCCTCCAGAATTGCGGCTGAAATGTAGGCGATCGCTTCAGGATAATTTAGCTTTAGTCCTCTTTCTTTGCGACGTTCTGCTAAAAGAGAAGCTGTAAAGATCAACAATTTATCCTTTTCCTGGGGAGTCAGTTGCATAGTTTTAGCTTAGGGGGTTGGCTCAACCTGATTTGAATTAGATTTAACAGCGGAATCAGGTACAGATAAAAAGCATACGGGATAAACCCCAGATCAGTCATCAAAATCGTCGCAGGAACCAACCCAGCAATGTTCCAGGGAATTAGAGGCGAAATTACGACCACCGTGTTTTCCAGGTCTAACGCCAATTTATAGTTGCCTTTTGTAGTGTCTTTATACTTTTGCTCGACAAGCTCTTGAGTCAGTAAAATGGCGATCGTTTGAGTGCAGCCAAAGGCCGCCGAACCCACCCCCACCAAAAGCGTACTCAAGAAACAATTACTGCAGGATTTGAACCGTTCTAGAAACACTTGGATTGTGTCTAAGGTCCGAGTTCCGGCAAAGATGCCAACAAAAGCAGTAGAAATAATCACGACAATAGAAACTTTGACCATTGAAATCACGCCACCACCTAGCAAAATAGAGTCTAGCGGCGTGTCTTCCGTGAGATGAAATCCTAAAACCGTAAATTTTAGAATTTGTAAGAAGGAATAGTGTTGCCAGAAGCAAGAGAGGGCGATCGCCACTAAAATGCTCATCAGCATCGACAGCCTCACCTCAATTTGTAAAATCGAGAAAATTAAAATCACCGCGGCAGGAAGCAGCGTGATTAAATCAACATTAAATAATCGGCTGATTTCTGCTGTAAAAGTTTGGTCTGCTAGCTGAACTGGATTAAATAACGATAAAACTCCATATAAGCCCGCAGAAATAACCAGCGGCAGCATCGCTGTTTTCCACATATTTTGAATATTGGTATAAAGCCGAGTTTTGGTAATCACTGCGATGAGATTTGCACTGGAGGACATCGGAGAACATCTATCTCCAAAGTAGGCTCCAGCAATAATCGACCCAGCAATCATGTGAGGATTGACCCCACTGCTGTTCGCCATGATCATCAGCGCAATTCCGATCGTGCTGACTGTGCCAAATGACGTGCCTAGCAGCAAAGAAACAATACTGCTGAGAATAAAACTAGCCAGAATAAAATACTGGGGGCTAATTAACTGAATCTCATAGTAAACAATCGCTGGAACCGTTCCCGCTGCCATCCAAACGGCTGTTACGGCACCAATCAACAGCAGAATACTAATTACTGAAAACGATTTTTTACTGCCTGCAAAACCCATTTTCAGCAAAGTATCAAACGTAAAACCTCGACGCAACAGCGCAAGCGTAAATATTGCCAGGGACGATAATAGCGGATAGGCAACAAAATAGCCCTTTACAGCACTAAAAAGCAGAAACCCAAATGACAGTGCTAACGCAAACAGTAAATCCATTTCACAAAAATTGTTTCGTCCCACAATTTGACCATAAGATTTGCTAATACAAAAATCAAAGTAGAGTATAGATGGGTTCTACCGATGGCTTCGATAGAATTTTACTGGAATCCTTCAAATAATAGGATTCTCTCCCTTCGTTGCGGGTGACTCTAAGTTGAAAATTTCTCAGCTACAGGCTTTTGTTGCAGTTGCCGACCAGGGAAACTTTAGCTCGGCTGCCTTGGAGTTGAATCTGTCGCAGTCTACTGTGAGCCATGCGATCGCCACCCTGGAAACTGACTTGGGCATCATCCTGTTCCTGAGAGGACGGCACGGCGCAACCCTGACTCCTGAAGGTGAGCAAATGATCCAGGAAGCGCGTCAAATTCTCCAATTGATTGAGTCAATTCACAAAAAAGCAAGTTTGGCTAGAGGATTACAGTCTGGGCAAGTGCGAGTTGCCTCAGTTCGCAGCATCACAACTCATGTTTTGCCCAAAATTATTCGCCAGTTTCGCAACAAATTTCCGACCATCAACGTAGTCATCTCCGAATTCGACATTTACATTGAAGTGGAGCAAGCAGTCCGCGAAGGGCAAGTGGATGTAGGCTTCACGTCTCTACCCGTCACTCCTGGCTTTGAAGTTTGGGAGCTGTTTCAGGATGAATTTGTCGCCTTGCTACCACCTGGAACAATCCAACCCGAAACAACCCTCACTTGGGAACAGTTAGCCAGCTATCCGATGATTCTCAACCTGCGTAGCCCTCGACATAATCAGTCCGTGCATGACCACTTCTCGCAGTTTGGTCAAACGCTCAAGATTGATTACGAAGTGCGAGAAGACTCAACCATTCTTGGCATGGTGCAACAGGGATTAGGCGCAACAGTCATGGCTCGACTGGTCGCAGAGCCAATTCCCGAAGGAGTACAAATCAAAAGCCTGCCCGCCCCATTGAAGCGCACGATTGGCGTGATCATTTCATCCGATATCCTGCTACCCCGCACAGTATTCGCGTTTCTCGACGTGCTGAAGGAAGTGTGGCAAGAGAATACAAAACTCGCTTAAACCGTTATAAGCAAAAACGCTTGTCAACTTGGCGCTATTTGCTCAACCGTAAAACTAGCTGCCTCTTCTTGGCAAAGTGCAAATTCAGGTAGTATAATCAAAAGCCTGTGCAAAAAGCGCAGTATGGGGCTATAGCTCAGCTGGTAGAGCACTGCAATGGCATTGCAGGGGTCAGGGATTCGAGTTCCCTTAGCTCCATTTTTTTTTGAAGGTGTACGTTCGCACATTAAATGTCGCGATTTGTGACTTTACCTAAAACAGGACTTACGCAGCGGCACTAGGGATAGGGGGTGGTTAAGTTGAGCTATGCTCGCTACAGTTCCAGTATGAGTGCATCAAACAGCGATTGCGATGACATTTACTAAGCTG
>NZ_JACJOV010000146.1:0-56750 GCF_014695745.1 Leptolyngbya sp. FACHB-671
TTCTCTCAAAGCAAAGCACGACTATGATGACCAAATTTGGTTTTGTCGAATTCGCTCCCTGGTTTGTAAGCTTTGTCCCATCAGCAATTAAGAAAGATTTGTCAGGCAGTCAGGTTCAGACCTTTTTTCTGCCTCAGCAACGATCTCTTCAATATCAGTTGCAAGATCTACATCATGTTGTAGCTCATCAGATTCATAAGTTTTTCTATCAAGTCTTTCGCTTTGATGTAAATGCTCAACTTCCTCAATCGACTTGTTGAGATAGCGTTCTTCGGAGTCAAGCAAAAAGCACTTTTCGAAGCCTCTCCCATCAACATCTCTAATATAAATGAAATTAGGCTGCCTCAAATCATAGGAAATGCCCAAATATTTACTTTCTTTATCTAAAGAACTGTTTCTTGCCTTTTCGAACCATCGTTGTTTAATTGCCTTTTCACAGGTATAACTCATTCCCTTAAACCGAATACCACGGCTGGTTACAGTTCCTCGATCTCTGGGTAAAAGGTTAAGCTTAATAATATCTTCTGGAAACGATCTAAGTCTACCAGAACGATTTCTAATACCCCATTTCCATAATTCAGCAGGAATAGTTTGAACATTATCAGCAACCATCATCTCCTGCCTAGAATAGCTTTCAATATAGTCTCTATTATTGTGATGAAGAATACATTTAATGATGATTTTTGTGAAATCTTTAATCGTTAGTTTTCCATCAAGACGGTAATCCTTACCACCACGTTTTCTGAAATCAACATCAATGTACCCTGGTACAAAAGGTTTCACATGACCATGAATCGTTCTAAATCGTCTTTCAACGATGCCTTTCCAATCTGCTCTATAAGAAGCAGTATTCTCAATTTTGACATGCAAATTCTTGCTTAAGGTTTCTATTGGGGTTCCCAACAGTTCTCCCCTGTCTGCCAAGAGAGTATATGGAAGATGGCAACAAGACCATTCCTCATCAGTTATAGAAATACCGTATTCTTCGCAAAAAGGTATCTTATTTGTAGCGGTGTTGACTAGCGCCATCATTGCCCCTAACCAGGACGGTCCCTCCAGTCCAACATAAACACCTACAATCATGCGGCTAAAAACATCAATAACCACATACACTACGGGTCTACCTACAATCCAATTGGGGTTGTAGCTTGAGACAATATAGACATCCGCAACTGTTGCATCAATTTGAAATCGAGATCCTGGTCCAATTACTTCGGCGGTTGAAGTTCCCAAAACTGCTCTATTTTCGAGTAAATACGTTTTCTCACCCTTCCGGCGAATTAAAGCTTTCTCAATATCGAGTTCTTGTTCGTACCAGTATTTAAATTGAGTAAAAGTGGGCCTTTCACCAGGTGATATCAATTTTGTTTTTTTACTGCCATCCTCAAAACAGTAAATTTCTTCGGTATAGTAAGCTTTGAGCATTAACTTGTAAGCCGTCTTAAGGGGATTTTTCTTCGATGTTTCATAGAAGTAATTTATCGATACTCTGAAAATCCTTCTATCTGCTTCATCAATATTCCTGCCCTCACCAATCTCTGGCAAAGTAGCGTATTTTCGAGGCCTTCCTCTTTTCTTTTCTCCAGCCTTTTTGATCTTCCCTGGACCACCTGAATTACAGTAATCAGGAAGGAGAGCATTAATAGTCTTCCCTCTTTGCCAGTAACGCCTCAAGTATGTATAGACAGTTTTTTCTGTTATTCTCTCGCCATTTTTCTCTTGTCTACTTCCTCTATTTTTTCCGGCATTAAAATTATCAACAACACTCCTAATCATTGAACCACGAAGACTTTTATAGTAAATAGATGGTTCATTTTTAGGCTCAACTAGGGTAGAAATAATGTCCCACGCCTTATCACGAATCGTCCTCTCTGATTCGCTCAAATTTACTTCTTCTACTAGACTCTTATGAATAAACGGATCATGGCTAGTTTTCTTTGCCTGCCCTTCAGAAAGAGCATCTACAATCTCTACAATCTTACGAGACGTTGGAAAACCAGTTTTAGCAAAAATATCAATAACAAGTGCTATTGTATAGTCTTTATCAATCCATAAAACTCTTTCAGTTGAGCGTTCTACTTCATCAACGTTCCACTCAATTAAATCATTAACATAGATAAGATTTTTCATGCTATTTTCGATGCCTCCAAGCCATTACAGACTTTGATCTCTTTAATATCTGTAGTCAACATATCTGGACATTGTTGCGGCAAACTCATATCAATAACGATTTCTTTGCGTGCAACAAGATGTCTAAAAAGGTAGAGTGAAATCCCTTCTTCCAAATCTAATTCAATGTCTAAGGCATTTGTTACTTGATTAATTCTTAAATTGGACTTTTTAAGCCGTTGTTTTAGAATATCTGCTATTGCTTGTAAATCCTGAATTTTCTTTTGTGGGGTTTCTTCAAGCCTATAAGCCCCGTGAACCCATTCAATATTTTTAGCAAAGAACTTTGGAATATGCTTCTCTGTTACTAATCTCCATTCCATTCCCGTTGCCATGTAATAGTTTCGTTCTATCTCAAACTTCTCAATAACTCTTTTGTTCTTGAGTTCAGATGAAGGTTTCACCGTTAATGCAATATCGTATGTTTTCCCATCTTGTTTTACAGTCACCATGAAATCGGTTGTTAAAATCCTAGGGAATTTACTTGTAGTGTCTATAGGATATTTCACACCAATATCGGCAGATATTCTCTGAGCCAGTTCAAGATCCAGCAAGGGAAACTGTTCTCTAATGTCAATTACAACGTCTGACCACTCAAGAATGTAAAACAATCGAGTTTCATGGTCTGAGAAGAGATGATGTAAGCGATTCGTTTTCCAACCTCTATCTCTGGAAACCCTGCCTTTTGAAGGAAAATCTCGCACCGTAATCCAAGGAGTGTATTTGTCACGAACCCCTTCTCCGCGTTTTTCCTTAAGGAGCCGATCAAACTTTTCCTGATTCCATTCCCCTCTTTTCCGTGGCATAAGAAAATCCTGGGTAGTACATAAGTATGCCCAGGATTATACAGCTTTTTCTTTCACTGTCTAACTTTTTTAGCTAATGTTTGACTTTTTTACTTACTGTCTAACTTTTTTATGTGTCTACAGTCTTTTTGGGACTTCGTGCATTGCTATTCCACGGTCACTGATTTAGCCAGGTTGCGTGGCTGGTCAACATCTAAGCCTCGACGGGCAGCAATGTGATAAGCAAGAAACTGGAGCGGAATTACCGTGAGAATGGGGGATAATAACTCATCCACGGGTGGTACGGGCAATAAGTTGTCAAAGACCTCGGCGGCTTCAGGATCGTTCATCGGAGTTACACCAATTAGCCGCGCGTCTCTGGCTTTCGCTTCTTGGGCGTTAGAGAGGGTTTTTTCGTAGACGCTACCGGGGACGGCGATCGCCACCACTGGCACTTTCGCATCTAGGAGGGCGATCGGGCCGTGCTTCATTTCGCCAGCGGGATAGCCTTCGGCGTGGATGTAGCTGATTTCCTTGAGTTTCAGGGCACCTTCGAGGGCGATCGGGAAGTTGATGCCGCGTCCCAAAAAGATGAAGTCCTTGGTTTCTGCAAAATCGTGTGCCAGTTCTTCGATGTAGCGTTCCTGGCTTTCTAGAATTACCTCAACTTGAGAGGGGAGTTGTCGTAGCCCGGTGAGGATTTCCTCCATTCGCTCTGGAGAAAGCGTTTTGCGGCGATAGGACAGATCTAGCGCGAGGCAATAGAAAGCAACCAGTTGAGCGGTAAAGGTTTTAGTCGCTGCAACGCCAATCTCAATTCCGGCGTGGGTATCAATTAAGTAGTCCACCAGGTGCGCTAGAGAACTGTCGGTGCGGTTGGTGATTCCCAAAAAGCGAGGGTGATACGGTGTCTCTCGTTCCAGGCGACGCTGCTTTTCCATGTGCAGCGCTGATAGGGTATCAGCCGTTTCTCCGGACTGAGTAACTCCAATGGTTAGAACATTGGGCAACAGCGGTGGCGGCGAATAGCGAAATTCTGAGGCGTACTGCACTACGGTGGGAATGCCTGCCAGTTGCTCTAGCAGATATTTTCCGACCAGGCTAGCGTGCCAGCTTGTGCCACAGGAGACGATTTGGATTTGTTCGAGGTTGCTGTAAAACGACTCAGGAAAGCCCAGGTTGATTGGGTTTTTGTCCTGGTCGGCAGTCCAATCGCTCTTGATGTAAGCTTCCAGGCAAGAACGCACAACACCGGGCTGTTCGTAGATTTCCTTCACCATGAAGTGACGGAAGCCCTGCTTTTCGACAATGATTGGGTTCCAGTTGAGGGTGCGGGGTTGCTTTCTCAGGCGATCGCCCGCAAAGCTATAGACCTCAACGCCCATCGGGGTGAGTTTGGCCAATTCGCCATTGTCCATCGTCAGCACGGCACGAGTATGAGCTACCAGAGCAGGCGTGTCTGAGGCGCAGAAAAATTCACCCTGCCCAAATCCCAATGCTAAAGGAGCCTGCTGTCGCACGGCAATCAGCTCATCTGGGTAGTCGGCACACACTACCGCCAGCGCAAAAGCTCCCCGTAACTGGTTGACAGCCTGTCGAGTTGCCTCCAGAAACGGCGATTGGTAGTTCAGCGACTTCTCGGCTTCAGGCGGATTTGCCATGAACTCGGCAATCAGGTGAGGAATGACCTCTGTATCGGTGTCGGAGAGAAATCTGTATCCCTTTGCCTTCAGCTCTTCACGTAGTTCCCGATAGTTTTCGATGATGCCATTTTGAACAACGGCAATTTTTCCGGCTGCATCGGTGTGCGGATGTGCGTTATATTCCTCTGGCTTGCCGTGTGTTGCCCAGCGGGTGTGTCCGATGCCTACCTGAGCTGGATTTTCTAGTCCTTCTAGCTTTTCCTGCAAATTTTGTAGTTTGCCTTTCGCCCGTACACAGTGAACCTGTCCTTCCCATACGGTGGCAATTCCAGCAGAATCGTAGCCCCGATATTCTAGTTTGCGTAGCCCCTCCAGCAAAATTTCACTGGCTGCCTGGGTGCCGACATATCCTACGATTCCGCACATTTGACTCTACTCCTGAGCAATGATTTCCTGATCAACGAGCGGCAGATCTGCCGCAAATGATCCTAGTACATTGTGTTCAATATTAGTGTCTTAACAATTTACTGAATGGCGATCGCAACCCAGGAAGGGGCAGGTCTTGCTAGTGGAAAATTCGTAAAAAAATAGGGAGCAAATCGCTCCCTTTAGGCGTTAGATCCTGGTATATCCGTCAACCCAGGAATATTAAGGTTAGTCAGTGTGCCTAGTAAGCCAAGCCCATGCTACGGGTGGTTTCAGCGCCCAGATAAACCCGAATGCTGAGGAAGTCAGTAGGGCAAGCCGTTTCGCATCGCTTGCAGCCTACACAGTCTTCTGTGCGGGGTGATGAAGCGATTTGAGCAGCCTTACAGCCATCCCAGGGAACCATTTCCAGAACGTCTGTAGGGCAAGCCCGGACGCACTGGGTGCATCCAATGCAGGTGTCATAAATCTTGACGGTATGAGACATTGAATAAAGGCTCCAAACTACATGATGTTAACGGTCGTGATGTTATCGGCGATGTTGCTGTTGAACCTGCACAGCAGACCGATGAATAAGTGCTTCGTGGACGAGACTAGTTTACAGCAGCGCTTTTGCCCAACTCTGAGAAAACGTGCAAAACTTCAAAGAATGTAATATCTGGGGCTAACCCCTCCACCTCTGTGACTCAAGACCAAATTCCGCTGCATTTAGCAATTTCAGAGAAGCTGCGATCGCAAATTTTCGCTAAGCAGTATTCACCGGGAGAGCAATTGCCGAGTGAGCATCAGCTAATGGAGCAGTTTGGGGTGAGCCGGATTACGGTGAGACGGGCGATCGCCAATTTGGTCAATCAAGGCTTGGTCATTTCGCAGCGGGGCAAGGGCGTATTCGTTAAGGCACAGCAGAAAGTGACGCGATCGCTTGCTAATCCGCTCGTTTTCTTTGACGAAGACATGGCGCGGCAGGGCGTAACTGCCTCTATTCGCAGCCTGTCTTTTGAGGTGTTGCAGGCTCCTGATGAGGTGCGGCAAAAGCTGAAGCTGCCTGAGACGGTGCAAGAAATTTTTTGTCAAAAGAAAGTGATCTTGACTGACCAAACTCCAGTTGCGGTAGACGTTACTTACATTCCGCTGGAGATTGCCAAAGCCTTTGCCAAGGAACTGCAATCTAGTCTGATTTACCCCACCCTAGACCAAAGCGGTGTGTCGATCGAGCGGGTTGAAACGACGCTGGAATGCACCCACGCTACCCACGAAATTAGTGAACATCTGGACATCCCCCTGGGTGCGCCGCTGCTGGTTAACCGTTACACCACTTACACCAGTCAGGATCAGCCGATTATTTGTGGAGAGACGATTTCACGGGGCGATCGCCTCTGCTACTCTGTCGTCTTGACTAAGCGTTAGGAGAATGTGTGAGCTAGTGGGTTGGGTTTCGCTTTGCTTCACCCAACCTACCCGTTCTGTTATTGCTACTGTCACTGGCGTGGATCACAGCGATCGCCAAACTTCCGGGATTGAATAGGAACAGCATGAATCTGTGGAAGGGTTTTTGTTCATTCATCGATCAGGTTGCACTGCTGGGTCAGCGGGCGATTTAGACCAATAGCGATCGCCCAATTTACAGTAGGAAAGCATGACAAGACAACGGTGGGGCCGCTACCTCAGACGACAAGGGGCTGATTTCTGGCAGCGCTTAAAAGCTTATCCGTACAGGGAACGGTTGCAGCATTTGCAGGTTAGAAGCGCCAAAGTTTGGCGATCTATCAAGGCAGATGATTCTGAAGACTGGGTTCATCGCTTTAGAAATCAGCGAGTTAAGGTTGTCGGCTATCTCAAGACCAATACTCCTGAGGACTGGCGCGGCTATCTCAAAGTCCAGAGTTTGGTTTTTCGCCAACATCTGGCAACCAATCCATCCTGGCTACCGGGCGCAGGGGCAGCAGCAATTTCGCTAATTTTGTGGCAAGTTGGCGTATGGCAACCCCTAGAGCGGGTCGGCTACAATACGCTGTTCAAAGTACGGCAGCTATTGCCCCATGAGGGGTGGGCTTCAGAGATTGTTCTGGTGGCGATCGATGATGAGAGCTTGCAGGAATATGGTTCGTTTCCCTGGTCACGCGATCGCTACACCCAACTTTTGCAATCCCTAAAAGCCTCTCCGCCCGCGGTAGTCGGGTTCAACATCCTATTTGCCGAGCCAACGCCCGAAGATGTAGCACTGGCACAAGCAATGGTAGAAAACGGCTCTGTCGTGCTGGCAGTTGGCTGGGATGCATCTACAGAACTGGTGCCGCTGGTGCCAACTTTTGATCAGGTGGCGGGAGTGGGTCATATCTACAATCCGATTGAGCCAGATGGCATCTCTCGTCAGGTATCACTTTACGTACAAGGGTTCCCCGCGTTTGGGGTAGATGTGGTTCGGGCTTATAACAGCAAGAGCGATCGCCCTATTCCACTCATTCAATCCTTGCCCAAACTAGAGCAGCAAAACGCCTGGATCAATTGGCCCGGTTCACGGGAAGATCTACGTTCGGCAACCTACTCATTTCGGGATGTTGTTGCGGGAAGAGTGCCTCCAGAGGCGCTAGCTGGCAAAATCGTTCTGGTTGGACCAACCGCAACGGGGCTGAGTTCACTGCAAACGCCCTTTGACCAAAATCCGCCTGCCTCCAGCCTGCAGCTCCACGCGGCGGTGATTGACAACTTGCTAAAACAGCGATTTTTGCAGCGATTGCCCCGACCCGTAGAGGGACTGCTGATTCTTACGGTGGGCGTTGGTTCCAGTTTGGTTTTGGCTTCGCTAGGGTTCAAGCGGCGAACGGCAATGACGCTGCTGGTGCCGATTAGCTGGGTGGCGATCGCCACGATCCTATTCACCAGCCAAAATTTGTGGATTCCGATCGCGGCTCCGGTCGGCTGCTTTTTGCTAGCGGGGGCAGGCATTCAGGTGCGTGACCAGCTTGAGAAACAGCAGATTATGAGCCTGTTCGTGCGCCACGTTTCTCCCCAAACGGCTGCGCTGATTTGGCGCAATCGAGCTAGCATCTTTCAGCACGGTCAGCTTGAAGCCCAGGAACTCATGGCAACCGTGCTGTTTATGGACATCCGCAACTTCACCACCATTTCCGAAAGCATGTCGCCGCGTGAGGTGCTGAACTGGCTCAACCTCTACCTTGGCACCATGACTAACTGCATCCTTAAATATGACGGTGTGGTAGACAAATACATCGGTGACGCAATCATGGCAGTGTTTGGCATTCCGCTGCCGCATACCTCAGTGGCAGAAATCCGGCAGGATGCAATAAATGCAGTGACAGCGGCGATCGCCATGCAAGAACAGCTTACCCGACTCAACCAAAGGCTACAGCAGTCTGGCTTGCCCACCATCCAGCACGGCATCGGCATCCACACGGGAATGGTCGTCGCGGGCAGTGTCGGCAGTCCGCAACGGCTCAACTATTCCGTGATTGGTGATACGGTCAACATTGCTGCCCGACTGGAACGCTTAAACAAAGAACTGAAGTCTACTAAACCTCACACGCTACTCGTCAGCAGCACGACCTTTGATTACGTTCACCACCGCTTTGCGGGTAGCCCGGTGCAAACCTTACAGCTTCGAGGTCGGCAAGAGCCAACGGTCGTGTATGAGATCACGAGTCAACTGTAGGTAGTTTGAATTACCTGTAAGGGCGAACGGCCGTTCGCCCCTACCGTGTACTGAACGTTTAGAGGAATAATCTCTAGCCTCTAATCTTTTGTGACCAGACGCGAGTGGGCAGCCCCCAAACGTAGATGAATCCCTCAGCGGCTTTGTGATCAAACTTGTCGTCAGACCCATAGGTTGCCAGGTCAGGCGTATACAGCGAATTGGCAGACTTGCGCCCAACCGGACTCGCCGTTCCTTTAAACAGTTTGACTCGTACCGTACCCGAAACCTGTTCCTGGGTTTGCTGCACAAAGGCATCCAGGGCTGCTTTCAGCGGGCTATACCACAGTCCGTTATAGACCAGTTGAGAATAGGTTTCCTCAATCCCACGCTTGTAGTGACTCACATCAGCAGTCAGGGTCAAGCTTTCTAAATCCCGATGGGCTTGAATCAGCACGAGCAAAGCCGGAGCTTCGTAGATTTCTCGTGATTTGATGCCGACCAAACGGTTTTCGATCATGTCGATGCGACCGACGCCATGCTTGCCTGCCAGGTCATTCAACTGGCTGATCAGGTCTACCGGAGACAGCATTTGACCGTTGAGCGCAACAGGAAGCCCTTTCTCAAAGCTAATTTCGGCATACTCTGGCTCATCAGGAGTGTCAGCGATCGCCTTCGTCAACAAAAACACCTCTTCCAGGGGCTCATTCCAGGGATCTTCTAGCGGTCCGGCTTCAATGCTGCGTCCCAGCAAGTTGCGATCGATGCTGTAGGGCGAAGACTTTTTCACTGGAGAAGGAATGCCAAATTGCTCCCCGTAGGCGATCGTCTCCTCCCGGCTCATGCCCCATTCACGGGCAGGTGCCAGCACTTTGAGGTCTGGGTTTAGAGCGGCGATTGACACATCAAACCGCACCTGGTCATTTCCCTTGCCCGTGCAGCCATGCGCTACTGCATCGGCACCATACTCTGCTGCAGCTTCTACGAGCAGTTTGGCAATTAGCGGACGCGCCAGTGCGGTTGAGAGGGGATAGCGGTTTTCGTACAGCGCATTCGCCTGAATCGCCGGAAACGCATAGTCTTGAATAAACCGCTCTGTCGCATCTGCCACCAAAGACTGCGCGGCACCCGACTTCAAAGCCTTCTCACGAATTGGCTCTAGTTCGTCTCCCTGCCCCAAATCAGCAGCCAGCGTGATGACCTCTTCAACTCCCCATTCTTGCTTCAGGTAGGGAATGCAGACGGAGGTGTCTACCCCACCGGAATAAGCCAATACAACCTTTTTGGCGCGACCCATGACTTTTTGCCCTAACAACTAAAGTCAATATTATGCAACCAATTCAACCCAATTCCTGTTAGGGATGCACAGATTTTTTGCGAACTGCTTGTCAGTTACAGAGCTTACTACCCGCTTGCTGAGGGAATTGCTTCTGGGATTGAGTGGTTCAAGGTTGGTGGAAGGAGGGCGATCGCCCTCCCTCATCGATATAACCTAGCCAGCGAGGAGATTAGCCATCAGTGCTGTTGTCTTCATCCTCATCGTCGAGCAAACCAAAGATTGCTGTTGTTCCAATGCTCACGATCGTAATTGTTGTGTTGCTTAGTTGCTTTTGAATATCGGTAGGGTTGGGCAGGGTGGCAAGGTAAAGGCTGATGCCTGTGGCGGTAGCTGTGATGACAGTGGTGAGGGTCAGTAATTGCTTTTTCATGGTTTGAACTCCAGGTTGACTTGCTCTCAGTCTGTCAAACCTTTACTCAGCCGAGTGTTCAGCGATTGTTCAGGAATTGTTCAAGATTGTTCAGGAGTGTCCATCCTTGTTCACGTAGATAGAATAATGGGTGAGCTAAAACGTCGAGGTGACGGTAAAGATGGAGCGATCGCGTAAGTTGGTTCTGGCAAACTGGACACAGGCGAACGATGCGCTCATTCAATTCTTTGCGGGTAACAAGTCAGAGTTAGCAAAGCATCTCAAGATGTCCCGCACCACAGTAACGGCTTTTTTAAGCCAGAACCTGTGAGAGAGGCAGAATTTCGTAAGATTTGCTTTGCATTGCGGCTAAATTGGCAGGACGTTTCAGAAGTCAAGGCGATAGCTCCACCATCTCAAGCAGGTGAGGCTATTCAGGCGATCGCTTTGCCAGATGAAGCTAATCATATCGATGCCCTGATTCCACAAGTTCGGGAGCATTGCCGACAAAAAATTCTTAGCCAACATAGCCGAATGCGTTTGCTGAGTGGTGAGGAGATTGGTGTTGATCAGCTTTATGTGGATGTGTGGGTGCTGAATCGATCGCCCCGCACTTATCAGGTATCACAGTCGAAGCTTTTAGAAACCTTTGATTTACGGAATGATCGTCTAGGATTGGGCGATCGAATTCAGCGTGTTGAGGGATTTGAGGTTGCTGATGAAAATCCCAAACTAGTGATTTTGGGTAAACCGGGATCAGGAAAAACAACGTTTCTAAAGCATTTAGCAGTTGATTGGTGTAGAGGTGAGTTTCAACCGGATTTGATAACTGTCTTAATTGAGTTTCGTCGAATTCGGGATGGACACTGGCAGTTGTTGGATGCAATTGGCAGAGAATTAGGGCTGGATGAGGGTTATCAAATTAGAGCTTTGAAGGAGCAAATTAAACAATTACAACAAAGCACTTCTACATCTTTGGAGGAAAAGCAGCAACAGAAAAAGCAGATTGAAGCACTACAACAGCAATTAGATACATTGTCTCTGCAAGCTCTCCTGACTCGAGGTAAGCTTCTGATATTGATGGATGGCTTGGATGAAGTGCCCACCAATGACTTGCGGCGGGATATCCAGGAGCAACTTCGTAGGATAGCGGAGGACTATCCCAATAATCGATTTGCATTGACCTGCCGCACTCAAATCATGACCTCCATTCCAGTTGGATTTACCTCGGTAGAGGTGGCAGATTTCAACTTAGAGCAAGTGCAGCAGTTTGTCCAGAACTGGTTTGAAGCAAATGGCAAATCTGAGATGGCAGCTACACATCAATGGGAAACGATTAAAAATGCTGTTGATAATAGCTCAGCATTGAAGGAACTGACAGTAACCCCTGTTTTGTTGAGCCTTACGTGCTTAGTGTTACAGGATCAGGGGGAGATTCCGTCAGATAGAAATTGGCTCTACCAGAAGGGCATTAAACTGCTGCTGAATCGATGGAATGAGGAGAAGCAAATTGATGGCTGGGAATTGGGAAGTGAAACCTATCGCCAACTGACTGTTGAGCAGAAAGAAGGGTTGTTGACGGCGATTGCAGCTCACAAGTTTGAGAATCCAGAAAATTTTGTGTTGTTTGAGCAGAATGAAATTGTAAGGCAAATTACTCGATTGCTACCCCTTGCTCATCAACAAGAGGCAGTTGCTGTGTTGAAAGCCATTGAAGCGCAGCATGGATTGCTGATTGAACGGGCAGATGAGCTGTGGTCGTTCTCCCACTTAACTTTTCAGGAATACTTCACGGTTCAATGGCTGACTCAACTTTCTTCTGAAGAACTAGCTGAGAAAATTGCAGATCAGCAATGGCAGAAGGTTGTGAAGCAGTTAGTGAAATCTCAACAACCTGCGGATCGTTTACTACGGTTGATTAAACAGGCAATTGATCGATCAATTGCCCATGAATCAAAAATAACCCAATTCCTAACAAGGATGTTGCAAAGAGCAGAATCTATTCAGGCACCTGGTAGACCTGCTGCCATTCGAGCTTTTTATTTTGCTCTTGAACTTGACTACGTCCATGCCCCCGGACGTATCCCTGCCCTCGCCCGCGCTCGCGACCTCGTCCTCGACCTTGCCTTTGCTCTCGACCCCGCCTTTGCCCTCGACCTCGCCTTCGCCCACGCCGACACCCTCGATCTCGTTCTCGACTTCTCGTGCGCTCTTGCCCACGCCCACACACGCAAATCCAATTCAGAACTGGCAACTCAGCTTGAGCAACTTAGAGGCTTCCTCCCCAGAAACTCTAAGGAGTTCTGGCAATGGTGGCAAACTAAAGGAGAGCAGTGGGTTGAACAACTGCGTCAGGTGATGATCGAGCATTGCAATGTTGGTCATGATTGGCAATTTACAGAGGCTCAACAGCAACAATTGCAACGCTACTACGATGCCAACAAACTTCTTGTTGACCTGATGAATATTGAGGGAGCCGTTAGCGATTCTGTCCGGGCTGAAATTGAGGACACGCTGTTGTTGCCCTGGGATGAACTGCAACGCCGTCAATCAAGTTGACTTGAAGCTTCACCTTTAAAACTACAATAGCCAAGTTTAGGAGTGTAATTGTCCCCTATTCCTCGACTCTATGACGCTGCATCAGACTAATCACCTCATTGGGATTGCGAGTTGGCATTAACCTTGACCAGTCTCTCACCTCGGCAATTCGGGCAATGTGCATCAGGTGAATAATCTTTTTGACCCAGGCAGGCGCGCCGATCAAAATCATCTGGTTCGATCGCTTGTGGGAACGAGAACGGCTATTCAACACAGCATTGAGCGGGTTTTCATCAGCATTGTCAGATAGATTCTGTAATTCTTGATTGTCTTCAGGTTGGCTCATAATCATGATGTACTTATTCACGTACATTATCCTATCAGATTGTACGCATTTACGTACATTTACATCGTTACAAGCCTCTGACACGATTAGGGGCATGGGAAAAGCGGGAAAAGCACTCAGGCAGGTGCTAGAGAAACACGGTATCAGCCAAAATCGATTGGCAGTCACAATGGGACTTGCCAGATCTACCGTTAACCAATGGTTTAACGAAGTTACCGATCCATCAGCAGAATCCGTTACTCAGATCGTTGCTGCTCTGGAAACCCTTAATGAAGTCGCTGCAAAGGAATTCATTGCCCTGTATCTAGGGCGCATCGCCCAAGACGATGAGCCGTCGTCACTTGATTGATTAGAAGTTGTTGGGGTGCGATCGCCCCTCTGCATTCGGGAATTCTGCTACCAATCGATTGCAGGGGCAGAATTTTATGAAATACGACTCGGACAAGTATCATTGGCGATCGATCCGGTTGAAGGGGTATGATTACACCTCCGCAGGAATGTATTTCATCACCATTTGTACGTATCAGCGGGAATGTTTGCTTGGTGAAATCGTTGAAGGTGAGATGCAGTTGAATGAATTGGGCAAGGTCACACAAAATTATTGGCAACGGCTGCCTCTACATTTTACGGTCGAGCTAGATGCATTCATATGTGATGCCGAATCATCTACATGGAATTCTGTTGTTAGGCGACAAACTGGGTAGGGGCGAAGCGTTCGGTACGAGGATTGTAAAATCAGATGAAAATTCCTGCCCGAACGCTTCGCCCCTACAGCCAAATGGGACAAAACCAGGGTCGATTGGGGCAATTATTCAGAACTTCAAATCTATTTCGACCCAAAAGATTAATCGATTATTCTATCGAAGGCATCATCGTCAGGTTTGGCAACGCAACTATTACGAACACATCGTCCGTAACGAAAAATCTTTGCATGACATTCGTCAATACATTCACTACAATCCTATTTCTTGGCAGCAAGACCAGTTACATCCTGATAATCCTTCTAGGTGGTAAGGCGATCGCCATATCTAGCATACAAGTTTGAATGTCTGGGAAAGAATTGAGCAGGGTTAGACTTTACACTGGGTACAGATTTGCTTTAATAAATCCAGCTTCACTCTCACCCCTTCCCAACACCCTATGGTTACTACCCCTCCTGCTAAAGGTTCATCCAGTCAATACGAAGTTGCAGATGCTGGAGAAAAAGTAGAGGCGCTTGTAGAGGAACAGCGCACAACCGATGTCGAGATTGACCTGGAATTTCTCTACACCAGAGACATCGAGTTTCGCCAGGAAACGATTTACTTCCTTGTTGTAGACCGTTTTCATGACGGCGATCCAGATAATAGTGAGGGTCCTAACCCAGAGCTATACGACCCGAACCGCCAAGAATGGGGCAAATATTGGGGTGGAGATTTGCAGGGTGTGATTGACAAGCTCGATTACCTCAAACAGATGGGCGTGACGGCAATCTGGTTAACTCCGTTGTTTGAGCAGATTGAAGATTTGTTCATTGAGAGCGCCGCGATTCACGGCTATTGGACAAAAGACTTTAAGCGCATCAACCCTCGTTTCATTGGCAAGGACGAGGAGCCTTCTCTAAATAAAACTCAAGATGAGCGAAACACCACCTTTGACAAGCTGGTTGATGAGATGCATCAGCGCGATATGAAACTGGTGCTAGATATTGTTTGTAACCACAGCAGTCCAGACATTAGTGGCGTTAAGGGTGAACTATACGACGACGGCGTGAAAATTGCTGACTTCTACGACGATAAAGATAACTGGTACCACCACTACGGCGAAGTGGTGGATTGGGAAGATGATTGGCAGGTACAAAACTGTGAGCTTTCCGGCTTAGCTACGTTCAACGAAAACAATACCGATTACCGCAATTACATCAAGTCGGCGATTAAACAGTGGCTTGATCGAGGGGTAGATGCGCTGCGGGTCGATACGGTAAAACACATGCCAATCTGGTTTTGGCAAGAATTTAACGCTGATATTCAGGCACATAAACCAGATGTGTTTACCTTTGGTGAGTGGATTTATAGTCATCCAGCGGACGATCGCTCCGTCGAATTTGCCAACCACTCCGGCATGACCATGTTGGACTTTGGGCTGTGTGTAGCAATTCGGGCAGCGCTAGCGCAGGGTGCAGAAGATGGTTTTCATGTCATCCAGGATATCTTTGACCAGGATCATCGCTACAGCGGTGCCAATGAACTGATTACGTTCATCGATAACCACGACATGCCCCGGTTTCAGTCGCTCAACCCTGATCCAGAGATGTTAAGAGTGGCGATCGCCCTCGTCATGACCGCCCGTGGCATTCCCTGCATCTATTACGGCACCGAACAATATCTGCACGACGACACCGACGGCGGCAACGATCCCTACAACCGCCCAATGATGCAGTCCTGGGATACTGACACCGACCTGTATCGCTCGATTCGTCTGCTCTCTGGACTGCGGCGACTCAATCCTGCCATATCGCTAGGCGGTCACTGGCAAAAATATCTCACTCCTGATGTCTACTGTTATGTGCGACGTTATCGGGATTCCTTCTGTTTTGTAGTGCTCAATCGCGGTGAAGCGGTGACACTTGATGAGGTTGACACCGAGTTGCCCGATGGTGAACATACCTGCGTCTTAACCCGCTGCAAGTATGAAGCAAAAGACGGCAAGATACATGGATTAGAGCTTGCGGCACGCGGTGTCATCGTCATTAGTCATGTAGGAGAACGGATCAAAGCTCAAACGATTGTGCGAGCACAGCTCAACGGAGTAGAGACTCAACCTGGTGAGATTGTGGTGGTCACAGGTAACTGTCCAGAGTTGGGTAACTGGGATATCGCTAAAGCCTATCCACTGGAATATATCAACACCAACACCTGGTTTGGCGAAATTCCCTTTAACGAGAGTGCCGGAAAGCTAATCAACTACAAGTATGCGTTGTGGCGGCAGGGACAAGCACCGCTGCGCGAAAATTTGGTGACTCGTCATTGGGTGATTGCCAGTGAAGGCACCGTCAAGTGGCGTGATACTTGGGCTTCAGGACGCGAATCGTAGTTGAATGTGGTGGAAAGCTATGAAAACAGATAGCCTTTTCTATCGCATGTTTCAAACGGCACCCGGATTAGTGTTTGAACTGATCGAGCGATCGCCCACAGAATCAACTGGCTACGAATTTCGCTCCGTTGAGCTAAAACAGACCGCTTTTCGGATTGATGGAGTGTTGTTGCCTATCAATCAGTCCACCAACCGTCCGGTCTATTTTATTGAGGTGCAATTTCAGAAAGACCCGCAGCTTTACCATCGAGTTTTTGCCGAAGTTTTCCTCTACCTGGCTCAAAACCCTGACACTGACGACTGGGAAGCAGTTTTAATCTATCCCAGTCGCGGTGTGGAGCCAGATGAATCAAAACTGTACACAGTGCTATTAGATAGTTCCAAAGTGAGACGAGTTTACCTGGACGAGCTAAATACTCAGCATGAACTCTCACTAGGTTTAGAAATTACCAAACTGGTAGTTGAACCGGAAGAAACTGCGCCCGCTCAAGCCAGACGGCTGATTGCACGGGCACAGCAAGAAGAAGTAACGGGAATGACTCGTGAAGAATTTGTTGAGCTAGTTGAAACTATCATTGTGTATAAGTTCAGCCATCTGAGTCGAGAGGAGATTGAAACCATGCTAGGACTAGGTGAATTAAAGCAAACGCGAGTTTATCAAGAAGCACTTGAAGAAGGGCGTGAAGAAGGGCGTGAAGAAGGAGTTTTAGAAGCGATCGCAGAAGTATTAACCGCTCGATTTGGTGAGAGGGCGCGTGAACTACCTCAAGAATTGACACGCAACACGGAGATCACGGTCCTAAAAGAGCGGTTAAGACAAGCGATCGCCGTAACTTCACTAGAGGAATTTGAACAAATTGTGAGAGGAACTCAGAGAGATTCTGAGTAATGCCGCTTTTGTAACTTCCGCTACTCATTCGTTCGAAAAGAAGCAGTGTAATGCGGATGTCCTTAGAACGGTGTGGAGAGTTGACATGTACTTAACTCCCAGAGAAATGGAGCGGCTAACGATTTTTACAGCGGCAGAAATTGCCCGTCGCCGTAGGGAAAAAGGGATAAAGCTGAATGTCCCTGAAGCGATCGCCTACATTACCGATGCTCTAATTGAAGGCGCGCGCGAAGACAAATCAGTGGCTCAGCTCATGTCTGAGGGTGCAACTTTGCTGACTACTGAGGATGTGCTGCCCGGCGTCACCGAGCTGATTCCGCTGATTCAAGTGGAAGCCCATTTTGCTGATGGCACTAAGCTGATCAGTATTCACAATCCGATTCGTAGCGCTGGAACTTGAAACGACTATGGCAGATGTGACAGCAAATGCTTCAAATCCTTTTCCAGGTGAGGTGCTGTGTGTTCCTGGAACTCTACAAATCAACGCTGGACGGGACACCATAACGCTGACGGTAGCAAATCTGGGCGATCGCCCCATCCAGGTCGGCTCTCACTACCACTTTTTTGAAGTGAATCGCGCCTTGCAATTTGATCGGGCTGAAGCTTATGGGTTTCGGCTAGACATTCCAGCGGGTACGGCAATTCGGTTTGAACCGGGCGATACCAAAGCGGTAGCTCTAGTTGCGATCGGGGGAACGCGCTATGTGCATGGACTCAATAACCTGGTGAATCAGGCGTTGGAGGTGCCCCATGCCAAAGAAACCGCGCTAGAGCGAGTGCGATCGCTGGGTTACAGCACGGTGTCATCAGAGGAAGAGCATGGAAATTAGCCGGGAGCGTTACGCCGAATTATTTGGCCCTACGGTGGGCGATCGCATTCGGTTAGGAGATACGTCTTTGATCGCTGAAGTCGAGCGAGACACTACGGTTTACGGCGACGAATGTGTGTTTGGCGGAGGTAAAACTCTGCGCGATGGCTTGGGGTTAGCCCCGGGCATTACAGCCGCTGAAGGCGCACTAGATCTGGTAATCACGAATGTGGTGCTGATGGACCCGGTGCAAGGCATTGTCAAGACAGACATCGGCATCAAAGATGGGCGAGTTGTCGGCATTGGTAAAGCGGGCAACCCTGGCGTGATGGAGGGCGTGCAGCCCAATCTGGTGATTAGTGCCAATACGGATGTGCGATCGGCAGAAGGTTTGATTGCCACACCAGGCGGCATTGACTGTCACGTTCACTTTGACAGTGCTGGACTCTGTGCCGAAGCCCTTTCTAGCGGACTCACGACGATGATCGGTGGGGGACTGGGGCCGGTGACGGTGGGTATCTGTTCGGGGGGAGCCTACAATATGGGCTTGATGCTGCAAGCCTCGAAGGCTTTGCTATGAACTTTGGTTTCTTAGGTAAAGGCAGTTCTAGCCTTCCTGCCAGCTTAATTGAACAGGTTGAAGGGGGCGCGATCGGGCTCAAAATCCATGAAGACTGGGGGGCGATGCCTGCTGTAATTGATACCTGTCTTTCGGTTGCCGATGAGTACGACTTTCAGGTGCAAATCCACACCGATACGTTAAATGAGTCGGGCTATGTGGAAGACACAATGGCGGCGATTCGGGGACGCACCATTCACATGTACCACACCGAAGGTGCAGGGGGTGGACATGCTCCCGACATCATCAAGGTGGCTGGCTACTCGCACTGTCTGCCGTCTTCAACCAATCCAACTAATCCTTACACGGTCAACACATTTGATGAACACCTGGATATGGTTATGGTCTGCCATCACCTCAATCCAAAGGTGCCAGAAGATGTCGCCTTTGCCGAATCGCGGATTCGGGCTGAAACGATCGCCGCTGAAGACATCTTGCATGATATGGGCGCGATTAGCATGATGGGGTCTGACAGTCAGGGTATGGGACGGATTGGGGAAGTGATCTGTCGTACGTGGCAGTTGGCATCAAAGATGAAGGACCAGCGAGGCGCACTACCCGAAGATAGCGATCGCAACGACAATCAACGAATTTTGCGATACCTGGCAAAGTACACGATTAATCCAGCCAAAACCTGTGGGATTGATGCCCATGTGGGTTCAATCGAACCGGGTAAAATCGCTGACATTGTGCTGTGGCAACCGGGCTTTTTCGGCATCAAACCCGAACTCATTATCAAAGGTGGGTTTATTGCCTGGTCGCCAATGGGCGAGTCTAATGCTTCGCTAATGACCTGCGAACCGATTCTCTACCGTCCGCAGTGGGGCAGTTTTGGCAGTGCTAAGCAATCCACTTCTTTTTGCTTTGTTACCCAAACTGCATTGGATCGGGGCTTGCCAGACAAGCTGAAGCTCCGCAAACAGCTATTACCTGTAAAAGGGACGCGATCGCTGAGTAAAGCGGATATGTTGCACAACAATGCCTGCCCCGACATAGAGGTTGATCCAGACACATTTCAGGTGCGGGTGAATGGTGAAATTGCCACTTGTGAACCTGTCTCACGGGTACCCCTCGGTCGGCTCTACATTTTCCGATAAACCCAGCTTGAAGGAGAAAGTGATGCAAAAATCAGTAGCTCGTTTAGGAGTGGGTGGCCCGGTTGGCAGTGGTAAAACAGCTTTACTGGAACGGCTAGTGCCTTTGCTAATGCAGCAGGGAATTGAAGTGGCAGTCGTCACCAATGATTTGCTGACTCAAGAAGATGCCGATCGCCTTAAACGTAAAGGCTTTTTACCCAGCGATCGCATTATTGGTGTGGAAACGGGTAGTTGCCCCCATACCGCCATTCGCGAAGATCCGACGATGAATCTGCTGGCTATTCGCAACCTGGAGCGATCGTTCCCAGAACTCGATCTCGTTTTTGTCGAAAGTGGAGGGGATAATCTGGCATCAACCTTTAGCTACGACTTAATTGATGCCTACATTTTTGTGCTGGATGTAGGGGCAGGTGATGACATTCCCCGCAAGAATGGACCAGGGTTTATGCAGGCAGACTTAGTGGTGATCAACAAGATTGACATTGCCCCTTATGTGGGTGCTGACTTGGCTTTAATTCAGCGTGAAGCCTCAGAACGACGACGCGGCAAGCCGATCGCCTATACCAACTGTAAAACAGGTGAAGGATTGGACCAGGTGGTGCAGTTTATCTTTAACCAATTGCTGTTTCAACCCGTCCGAGTAATGGCTTAGTCACTCGACGGAAACAGGGATTAAACAGGTATTAAGAATTAAAAAAACAAGTATGGTTGCTCAACTTATTGACCCGGCAAGTGTTAATCCGGCAAGTGTTAATCCGGCAATCGCTGCACCCGATCAGTCATCGCAGAAACATCTTAGTTTGCAGATTGGATTGGATCAATTCAATCAATCTTTTGTGTATCGGCAGTATGCTACCTATCCGTTCAGGCTCTCCCGTTCGTTGCGGCTTGATCCTACAGATACTCATCGTGCCTATCTTTACATCATGAATTCGTCACCTGGATTGTTAGCGGGTGATCAGTTTCAAATTAGCGTTCGGTTAGGCGATCGCACCAGTCTGTATCTCACCGACCAGTCGGCTACCAAGGTGCATCAGATGCCGGTCGCCCAGTTTGCCCGCCTGCACTATGACGTCGAGGTTGGTACTGATGCCAGTTTAGAGTTTCTCCCAGAGCCAATCATTTTGTATCGTGATGCCAGTTTGGAGCAAACGATGCGGGTGACGCTGGCACCCACCGGAAGTCTGTTTCTGAGCGAAATCATAGTTCCCGGTCGGTTAGCGCGAGGAGAATGTTTCCAGTTTCAGCGTTATTTTAATCGGTTGCAGGTCTATACTCCTGCTGGAGCGTTGGTCTTCACCGATGCTATGCAGTTAAAGGGACAGGATAGATGTGGAGCCTACGGTTCTATCTTTGCGCCTCAACCCATTCTCGCTAATTTGATTCTGGTTATGCCCGGAGTTGATTTGCAATCTCTGGCTCTGGATTTAGAGCAGTTTGCCCAAAAACAGGCGTTCACTGCTGCCAGTTCTGCTTTGCCAAACTGTAACGGCTTACTGGTCAGAGCAATGGCATCTAACGTGCCAGTCTTGAAAGCTTACATCAGCCATGCTCTAACCCAGATTCGGCATTTGAGTAGTCAACCTGCTTTACCAGAGATTCCAAAATGACAATCCTGGCAGAAACCTATTTGGGTAATCAAGCAACGAACTCAGCTTTACAGCAGCAAGTAGCGCAGGCTCGACAAGCAGAAGCTTTATTAGAAGTCTATTTGCAGACCGACGATCGGGCCAAAGGTCGGATTCATGCCCACTCGACAACGGGTGTTGAGCTTGGCATTATCAAAAGTCGCGAACAGTTCCTCAGTACAGGAGATGTGTTTATCACCAATCTCGGACAACTGTTGTTAATTCACCTCCATACCCAAACGGTCATGGTACTGGGCTTTAACGGTGATGTAATGGGTCATGCCATTGACCTAATTTATTTGGGTCATGTTCTTGGCAATCACCATTGGCCAATTTTGGTGCAGGGCGATCGCATTTATCTAGAAATGGTGGCTGATCCAGCCGTAATGGAAGCGACAGTGAAAAATGTCAATATTCCAGGTTTATGTATTGACTATGAGGTGCGATCGCCCGATGCCCTGCTGCAATTCTCGCCACATACGCATCACTAATAGTTATGGTTGATTCCCGTCTAGCCCTGATGCAATTGTCTGATTCCTTTTTCCCATCAGGCTCTTTTACGCTTTCCCACGGTTTAGAAGCGATGGTGCAAACTAACCGAATTCGCTCTGCTCAAGATGTAGAAGCATTTCTTCAGTTGCTGTTGCATAACAAAGTAGGTCGCTCAGATTTAATTGCTTTGATTCATGCCTATCGTGCCAGTAGCGCCAATGATCTCAGCGAAATTCGACGAGCCGACCAACAGTTATATGCTCAGACTTTAATTCAGGCAACCCGTGAAGCTCAATGCCGGAGTGGACAAGCATTGTTGTTAGTGGCGCAATCAACCTGGAACGATGCCCAACTGGTAGCATTCCAGGAAGATATTGATACTCACAACACTCCCGGTTTACATCCAATTGTGTTTGCAATGGTGGGTCGTGCTGTCCACTTAAGTGAGAGAGACACCAGTTTTGCATTTCTCCACAGTTTCGTGACTGGTTTAGTCGGTGCAGCAATCCGCCTGGGCGTTTTAGGGCACTTGGGCGCACAGTCCATTCTTTATAAGATGGCATTGGAGATAGAGGCGATCGCCACTCAAGCCTCAGCTCTTTCTCTAGAGGACATGTGGTCATGCACACCCGCAATCGACATTGCCCAAATGTCTCATCAGCGATTAGTCAGCAAGCAATTCTCGACGTAATCAAATTGGATCAAGTCGAACTAAAGAATAAACTTCTCGATTGCCACTGCCGCCCCGTCTGCTTCAACGCTCGGCGCAACCCAGTTGCCGTAGGTCTGCACCTCAGCGGGGGCATTGCCCATTGCCACACCGATTCCGGCATAGTCCAGCATCTCAACATCGTTGAAATTATCGCCAACCGTCATCACGTTTTCAGGTTGCAGTCCCAGCATTTCTTCTGCCAGATAGCGCACGGCGACCCCTTTATTGACCAGCGGGTTTGCCACTTCAAAAAAGGTGGCAACCGATTTCGTGAAGTAAAGCTCGGCAGGGGTATAGCGCTGACGTAAGGAAGTGAGCAATTGGTCGATCAGTTCAATGTCGTCGCTCAGCGCCAAAATCTTAGTCGGTTCGCGGTCTAGCACCTGCCGCAGATCGCCAACTGGAATCGGTACTACGCCCGACCGCTCTGCATACGCCTCAGTTTCTGAAGTGATTTCTCTTACATAAAGCTGATCGTCGATGTAAAAGTGAATCGAGAGAAACCGCTTTAACTCGGTTTGCTCAAAGTAGTCGAGCATTTGGTGAGCCGTCTGTCGCGACACCGGGTAGTGGCGATATACCTTCTGATCGACTGGGCTTTTGATGAATGCGCCCTGATAAGCTAGTAGCGGCAGACTAGAGCCAACTTCTTCGTAAAACCGCAAAGCAGACTGATACATTCTGCCAGTGGCGATCGCCACCTGCACCCCTTTCGCCTGAGCTGCGCGAATTGCCTGTTTTACCGCTGGGCGAATTTGATTAGATTCCCCAGCAATCGTACCGTCGACGTCTAAGACCAAAAGCTGAATCTGACCAATCTCACTGCTAGAAGCGCTTTCAGAAGCGATCGCCAACCTATCTTGCTGCATCATGGTTTGGTTCAACTCAGCAATTCTCACTTTAAAGGTTAGAGGCATAAAGAATTCCCTTTTTATCTGGGGGGTTTGACCCCTAATTCAGGGAACCCCTTCCGTGCTAGCCTTTGGGCTATGAGTGAGGCACGAAATCGACGCAGGGCGAGCTATCAGGTATTGTTCGCGACACTGTGGCTGACACTGCTAGTTTTGGCAGTGAAACTTTGGGCTGGCTGGGCGACGCGATCGCTCAGTCTGCTTGCAGAATCGCTGCATACGTTGATCGATAGCTTTAGTATTGTGCTGAGTCTGTCCGCGATCGCCTCCTCCTATCGCACGTCAGGGCGAGAAATTTGGACTCACGATAGGCGAGAAACAGCGGGGGTGCTGCTGCTTGCGTCGTTTTTAGGATTTTCTGGGTTTAGCTTGCTGGTTCTGTCGGTGCAGCAGCTTGACGTGGTCACTCAAGGATTAGAATCGCAGTTTCCGGTAGAGATCAGCATGCCGCTGATTCAGCTTTTGGTCGTGGTGGTGGCCATCAACCTGTGTATGGTGTGGTTTCAGCGCTACGAAGCTCGGCTATTAGAAAATCAGGCGCTACAAATCAATGCTAATCATGTGCTAAAAGATGCCTGGTTGACGGTTTTGGTTTGTGTCGGACTGGTTGGCGTTTGGCGCGGCTATGTCTGGCTTGACCCGCTGCTGGCGATCGCCCTTGTGCTCATGAGCATCCGCAGCTATTGGCGAATGCTCAACTGGCAGTTGCCCTGGTTGGTGCGGCAGGTGGCGATCGCCCCCGAAGTTTTGTCACAAATTGCTCGGCAGGTCGAAGGCGTTACCCACTGCGAAAAAATTCGCTCGAAAGGGCTGGTGGGTCGTCAGGTGTTAGTTGAAATGTCCCTGGCGCTACACCCAGAGTTTATGTCTGTCGCTCGCTCAATCGCTGAACGGGTAGAGGCAGCGATTCGGGAGCGCTACGGAGCAGTGAAAGTGGTGATTTATATTGAGGGCGATCGCTCCAAACCCGACTCTGGCGCAGAATCCCTTCGATTCAGAAATATCAGCAGCCGACGCAGCGATCCCGACTTGAACTAAACCAGGCGACATTCCCTGTAGGGGCGAACGGCCGTTCGCCCCTACAGCAGGCGTTCTACCTGAGCGAATGGGGCGTTAAAATCAAGGCTATGCAGCAATCTTCCTCCTCCCCCTTGTTTGTCCTGATCGATGGGCACTCCCTTGCCTTTCGCTCTTATTTCGCCCATGCCAGAGGGCGAGATGGCGGACTGCGTACCTCAACGGGCATTCCCACAAGCGTCTGTTACGGCTTCCTCAAATCCATGCTTGACATGATGGAAAGCCAGAAGCCGCAGTACGTGGCGATCGCCTTTGACCGGGGAGAAGCCACCTTCCGCCACCAGACAGACGAAACCTACAAGGCGGGTCGCCCCGATGCCCCCGAAGACTTCATGCCTGACCTGGAAAACCTCCAGGAATTGCTCGATGCCTTCAATCTGCCGGTGCTAGCCATTGCGGGCTATGAAGCAGACGACATTTTAGGAACGCTAGCTCGTCGTGCCAATGCAGCAAACTATCGGGTAAAAATTCTCAGCGGCGATCAAGACTTGTTTCAACTCATTGATCCCGACCAAAAGACGACGGTGCTGTACCTGAGCAATGCCTTTGCTGCTCGTGCTAACACGGGCGCAAACGAATTCGGCGCGGAGCAAGTGAAGGAAAAGCTAGGAATTTTGCCCAGTCAGGTCGTTGATTACAAAGCGCTATGTGGCGACTCGTCTGACAACATTCCGGGGGTGAAGGGAATTGGCGCAAAGACTGCGGTTCAACTGCTGAACGAATATGGCTCTCTAGAGCAAATCTACGCGTCTCTCGACCAGATCAAAGGCGCAGTCAAAAAGAAGCTAGAAGAGGGCAGAGAGTCGGCGCTACATTCGCAGTACATGGCGCAAATTCACCTCGACGTGCCTTTGGAAGTAGACATTGAAGACTGCAAGCTGAAAGGGTTTGATGGCGATCGCCTCCTCCCCCTCCTAGAAAAGCTAGAATTCCGCCAGTTTATTCGGCAGATTCCCAAAATACAGAAGACGTTTGGAGGCGAGGCGATCGACGAAGCAACCGACGATACAGACAATGCTACGGACGAACCGCCCTCAACTAACCCGCTCAACTTCAACACCAACAGTGAAGACCTCTGGTTCTTCAGCCCAGAAGATACCGAAGCCAGCCAGCAGGTTGCAGCAGTAGACATTCAACCCCAAATCATCGACACGCCCGAGAAACTGGATGCGCTAGTCAAACGGCTCAAAACCTGCAAAGATTCCACTGCTCCCGTCTCTTGGGACACCGAAACCGATGCGGTGGATGCCAGAATTGCCAATCTGGTCGGCATTGGCTGCTGTTGGGGTGAAGGTTTGTCAGACATGGCTTACATTCCGGTCGGGCACAAGTCAGGCAAAAACTTGGATAAAGCCACCGCGTTGGAAGCGCTGCGTCCGATTTTGGAGAGTGCCGACTACCCTAAGGTGCTGCAAAACGCCAAATTCGATCGCCTGGTGCTGCGAAATCAGGGAATTCATTTAGCAGGCGTTGAGTTTGACACGATGCTAGCTAGCTACGTGCTAAATCCCGACACCAGCCACAACCTGACCGATTTAGCCCTGCGCTACCTCAACCTTGCCACTCAGAGCTACACCGACCTGGTGCCCAAGGGCAAAACGATGGTGGATATGGACATTCCCCCTGTCGCTATTTACTGCGGCATGGATGTCTACACCACGTTTCACCTGATGCCCAAACTGCGGGCAGAACTGGAGCCACTGCCAGATCTGTATCGCTTGTTTCGAGAAGTCGAAGTGCCGCTAGAACCCGTTCTGGCAGAGATGGAATACTGCGGCGTTCGCATCGACAAGGACTATCTGGCAGAATTCTCTAAGCGGCTGGAGAAAGACCTGGACTCAATTGAGCATCAGGCGTATGAGTCAGCAGGTGAAAAATTTAACCTGGGATCGCCTAAACAGTTGAGCGACCTGCTGTTTGAGAAGCTGAAGCTCGATCGCCGCAAGTCGCGCAAGATCAAAACAGGTTACTCCACTGATGCGGCTACTCTGGAGAAACTCCAGGGTGATCATCCCGTTGTGGATGCAATTCTGGAGCATCGTACCCTGATCAAACTGAAGTCTACCTATGTAGATGCCTTGCCCTTATTGGCAGATCCAGAGACGCAGCGGATTCACACCGACTTCAACCAGGCAATTACCTCAACGGGGCGGCTATCTTCCTCTAATCCAAACTTGCAGAATATCCCAATTCGCACAGCGTTTAGTCGGCAAATTCGGGCAGGGTTTGTGCCAGAACCCGGTTGGTTGTTGGTAGCGGCAGACTATTCTCAGATTGAGCTGAGAATCTTGGCGCATCTCAGCCAGGAGCCTGTGTTGGTAGAAACCTACCGGAACAACCAGGACATTCACACGCTGACCGCCAGACTTCTGTTTGAGAAAGAGACGATTACCTCAGAAGAACGCCGCATGGCGAAGGTGATTAACTTTGGCGTGATTTATGGCATGGGTGCTTCCCGGTTTGCGCGAGAGGCAGGAGTCAGCCGAATTGAGGCACAGGGCTTTATCGATCGCTTCAACGAACGCTATCCCCTCGTGTTTGAGTATTTGCTGAGAATGCAGCGAGAGGCGATCGCCAACGGCTATGTCACCACCATCAAAGGTCGTCGCCGCTACTTCAACTTCACCACCGATAAACTCATTCGCTTGCGTGATAAAGATCCTGACGAAATCGACCTGAGCAAAATTAAATCACCAGGACAATATGATGCTGGACTGCTGCGAGCGGCAGCAAACGCCCCAATTCAAGGCTCCAGCGCCGACATCATCAAAATTGCAATGGTGAAACTGCACGAATTGCTCAAAGGCTACCAGTCAAAGCTGTTGCTGCAAGTGCATGATGAACTGGTGTTTGAAGTGCCGCCTGACGAATGGGAAGAACTCCAGCCCAAAGTGAAATCTGTCATGGAGTCAGCGGTCGAGCTAACCGTGCCACTCCTGGTTGAAATCCGGGCCGGGAAAAACTGGATGGATGCAAAATGAAGGATCTTCAGTTTAGAGACACCCAAAATTTGCTCTACAAATGGGAAAGAAACAAACTCTCAATGCAAAACGACTCACCAAAAAGCAGGTTCAAGAACTAATAGAATCTGAAGGAAAACTGCATGAAGAGTTTACAAAATCCCTTGAGACAACATACAGCAGTGGATACAAGGATCAACCTCTAGTCTATGAGCTGTCAAATGATAGGTTTCTATTCGTCTTTGATCCTAAAGAAGTTTCAATTCCCGGTAGAGGGGACATTTACTCCAAAGACTATCTTTTACGACTGATTCGACTTAAACAGAAAGTTGAAGAAGACGCAATTAACGGTCGCCAAAGTTCTGTAGATCATTGGAGATATTACTCAAAACACAAAGCACAGCTTATCAACCAGCTCTCCGAGCTGATTGATAAGCTAGCAAGATGTTGGAGCATTTCACACGATCAGCTAGATTTCTCATACAAAAGCTTGGATATCTTATCCAGGAAAGCGGAAGAATATGGACTTGAAAAGGTTCAAGTTGAACTGTATGACAATCTGGTTGGCTATGTGGGAGAGGTTATCCGGCACAGAGTAAAAGGAAACTGGATTGTCTTAGAAGAGCGCCCAAATGATGAATATCCCGCTATCGGTGCAAAAGGAGGGACGCTAATGCCCATTAATGTGGTGAGGCAAGAGCTATTTGGACTTGAGCTAATGAATTTACGCAAGGAAACTGCTAATGAAGTGAGGCGATTTTCACTTAGGCATCGATAGATGTAACAGTTGCTAGATGCAGTTCCGTAACACGGGCTTAACTAAACAAGGGGCTTAAGCCCCTTGTTCTATAGTCAATTTACGAGTGAATGCACAGAAGTAGAATTTTATCCCTGTTCTACCGAATGCAAAGTGGTAGGAAATGCCAAAATCTCCCGGCGACCGCTCCCTCGATAGGTTCTTTCCCGGCGATGTGTGCCCTGCCCTAAAACATAGTTCTCTGAGCTAGCAGGACTTAGCTCAGCTGAGCGCGAGATAACCCCCTGATTGACCGTTAGCCCCATGAGCATTAGCCCAGACAGCATAGCGAAGGTGAGAACGCGCATAAAAGAAGTTACCTATATAAGCTTCCGCTCCCTTATACAACGGCTCAAATTCTCATCCGGAATTGACTGTTGCCTCATTTCTCTAGCCAACGAATAATTGGTTTGAAAAGTAGCGATTGTTCTCTGTAAGGGTGTGGCATTCGGCAGATATACCCTGCAATCAAGCAAGCATCCTTGCCGAATACTACGCCCTTGCCCGTTCTTGGGTTACAGTTAGACTTTTCAAATATCCTTGCCGACAGAAACGTTGTCTAGTAGGTTGTTTGATCGAAGTTGAAGGTAAATGGCGATCGCAATTCCCCTTTCATACCCAATCCGTTTGTATAGCGGTATTGGCAGGGGCGAAGCATTCGGTCACAATCTACCACTGAAGCACAATTCTTTTGCCGAATGCTTCGCCCGTACACCCAATAGTGCTTCTTTACAAAACGAATTTCGTATCACACGACCCATGACACAATGACGGAAAAATCTAAGCCAGGATCAGAGCTGCCAATTATCCAAGCTCCAGGTGGACTATTTGCAGGCGCAACTTATCCTTTTCGCGCCCTCTCACTCCTGGGAAAAACGCCAAAGCTGCGGGGCTATGTGTTGGTGCCAATTCTGGTAAACCTGATTGTAGGAGGCACTATTTACGCCGGGCTGCTGTTTGCTGGCTTCCAGGGAATTGATGCTGCAATTCAGAATTTACCTGCGTGGGCCGCTTTCCTGGATGTCGTTTTACGGGTGTTGCTAACGATTCTGCTGTTTTTGCTCACCGGATTTGTGCTGCTTCAGTTTGGTGTGCTGCTGGGGTCGCCGTGGTACGGCAAATTGTCTGAAGAGCTAGAGCAGCTACGCACTGGGAAAACGGTAATTCCGCCGGGGGGCGTTGGAGGAATTTTTGTAGAGATTTGGCGGGCGATCGCCTTTGAACTCAAAAAACTAGCTCTGACAGCAGCGATCGCTCTACCACTCCTGCTACTCAATTTTGCGCCGGGAGTGGGAACTGTAATCGCTACCGTTGGCGGCATTGCCTTAGCAGCCACAATCGTCTGTCTCGACTTTTTAGACCCAGCTTTGGAACGCCGACGATTTCGGTTTCGTACCAAGTTGGGCATTGTAGCCCGAAATTTTCCTGCCAGTGCCAGCTTTGGGCTAATTTGCTTAGGGCTGGTCAGCATTCCCCTCATTAACCTGCTGGCAATCCCGCTTTGTGTCACGGCTGGAACGCTATTTTTTTGCGATCGCGTTCTGCCTGGTCTGGGGGAGAGATAAGGGATTAGGGATTATGAGTTGGGTGCTAGGGACTTGCTATGAAAGCGAAACTTGAGCGAGGTGGGTTTTAGGAAGAGCCAGCTAATGAATAATGCAATGGCAGTAAATAGCTGTACCGAATCTAAAGGAGACAAATAGCCATCTGCAAAAGAGGCGATGCTGCGGTCAACGACCCCGAACAGCCAGCATGAAACGCCAAATAGCCAAAGTCCACTTCTGAGAGTTCCCAGGAAAAGGGTCGGTTCTGAAGAGTGGTTTTCCATACATTTAGATCCTCTATAACAGTGAAGGCTTAGTTCAATCCCTTCGAGTTGAGGTGAAGGCGATCGCGCTTGTTTGTTCTGTATTGTCTCAAGGTTAAGAAATATTTACCTTGCTTGACATTGTACCAAAGACGTAGGGCAAAACTATTCACGATGTCTGAAGAGGGAATTGCATAAAGGGCAGAGCGTGTTCCCAATGATCAGTGATGCCGAACGCCTTTTAGAGACTCGATCTTAGACGTGTGATCGCCATCTTCCGGGGAACTGGTCACAATAGAAGAGCGAACTGCGGGTATTTCCATGCCAATACAGGCAGAACGATTTGTTGACAATTGGGCTTACCTTAAGACCGAACTCCAGTGGCTCGACCGAGTGCTGATGCTAGCGGTAGCACGGCAACGGCAAGAAACAAAGGAGGTCGATCGCTTTTCTCAGTCTCGTGCCGATCGGGCAACAAGCCACTGGTGGAAGGGGATCATGTCCTTCAAGGAGAACATTGCCTATGACGAACATCGCCCACCAGCCCAGTCCACAGGCAAAACGTCTAGCCTGGGCTATCAGCAGCAGCTCGAACACCGGATTCAGGTTAGTCGAGAGCAGGGAATTTTTCTAGGCTTGCCGTCGTTGCGCGATCGCCTCAATCTCACCTTGTTCGAGAAAAACCTGGTTTTGCTGGGGCTGGCTCCCGAAATCAATCGCCGCTATGCCAAAATTTATCGTTACCTGCAAGGGGACGACACCGCCTCAAAAACTGACTTGCCGACGGTTGACTTGGTGCTGCGACTGCTTTGCCGCAACGATGTGGAATGGCGGGCTGCCCGGATTCACCTCACCACTGCTTCGCCACTATTGCAGCACAATTTGCTGAAACTACTGGCTGCTCCTAACGATACGGTACTCAACTATCCGGTAAAGCTGGCTGATCCGCTGGTGGACTATTTGCTGGCAGAGCAGCCAGCGACGCAAGCGCTGGATTGCTTGCTCAGTCAATTCATTGCCCCTCCTCTGCCTGCCTTACTCTCCAGTCGTGAGGTCAACACGACTTGGACAGACTTGATTTTGCCGGAGCCGCTACACAACACGCTTCAGCTTCTGGGTCAGCAGGTGCAGTATGCCAGGAATTCAAACCTGATTAAGCCTGCTGATCGCGATCGCACTGGCACTCTGGCACTGTTGGTAGGAGCAACGGGAACAGGCAAAACCACAGCAGCAGAGGCGATCGCCCATTCCTTGGACTTGCCGCTATGGGAGGTAGACCTGTCGCGAATCGATCCAACTAACTCCCGCCAACTATTTGAGGAAATTGAGACGGAGACTCCGGAGGTGCTGCTGATTCACTCGGCTCACCTCTGGCTGGGGCGTTCGTCATCCTTACCGCAGGCTGAAATTCACCGTTTCCTGGATCAGCGGCAACAGACCCCAGCAATCACTTTATTGACAGCACCTTTCCAGCAATCTGTGCGGTTGTCTTGGCAGCGACGTTTAGATCGGGTGCTGAAATTTTCGCTACCCAGTCAGGGCGATCGCCTTAAACTTTGGCAGCAGTTCCTCTCCACTCAAATTCCCCTGGATCGTCAGATCGACTGGGAACATCTGGCACAGTTGAAGCTAACCGGTGGGGAGATTGAGGCGCTCGCCTACGCTGCAGCGCTTACCTTTGCTGCCTCGGATGACTCAACGCTGAGCATGAGTCATCTCATTCAAGCATTGAAGCAGTCAGGCAAATCGCTCACTCCTAAATCAACGAAGCGTCAACAGAACGCGAAACAGGTTCTCAAAAATGTTCCAAGGATTGCTGACCCGGTGAAGGATGAGCCAGTTATTCAGGATGAACCAATAACTCAGAGTCAGCCTGCTAAGCGCAAGTCGCCGCGCAAATCGTCTACTCGCGAATCAACTAATTCAGCTAATTCAACTAGGAAAAATTCCAAGCAAACGAAGGACAATATTGCTTAATCATGGTGCTGGAGCAAATATGCCTACCAAGCTGAAAAAAGTGGGTTACGGCTTTTGGTTTCAATGGGTGCTGGTGACAATGCTTGGTTTTATGGTTAGTTTGCACTGGATTGAGATTGGTACTCGACCGGAACTAGGCGCTTTAGAAGGCGCAGTCGGTGGGGCGATCGTCGGCGTCGCGCAGTGTTTGGTATTGCGCCAGCGAATTTCCTATTTTTGGGGCTGGAGCATTGCCTGTGTGCTGGGTTGGAGCCTGATTGGTGCTTTGGGAATTGGCGCTTTAGGTTGGGTTGCGCCCAGAAACATGGTTGATATCTTCCTTAGAGCAGTCTGGGGATTGATCGAGGGAATGAAGGTCGGAATCGTGATTGGGAGCTTGCAGTGGTTAGTGCTGCGAGGGCAGGTTCCTAACGCGTGGCGGTGGATTGTTGCCAGTATGCTGGGCTGGTCAGTCGGTCTGGGGGCGGGCTGGACGGTTGGGGCAATCTTGCGAATGAGGACAGGGCTGTTTTTGGGAGAAGTTTTGGGTCTGACTGTCACCTGGGTTGTGATGGCTGCGGTGACCGGAGTCTGCCTGATTGAATTGCTGCAGCGGGATGACCGAAAGACGTTGTTTCGGTTGCGATAGAGGCTACTTTAAAGGGCTAATTTTTCGTGCGCTAAACGCACGAAAAATTAACCTTCATCAACTTTAGAATTAGGGGGCTTTTGGTCGATCGGTTTTTGGCGCTGCCAGATTTTGAGGGTGCGATCGCTGCTTCCACTAATCAACAGATGGCTGTCAGGGCTGAAGGCGATCGCGTTCACATCTCGCGTATGTCCTACGAGGGTGCGCTTTAGCCGACCCGTTTCCGTTTCCCAAATTTTTACGGTGTGGTCGCCGCCGCCGCTGGCGATTAGCTCTCCGTCAGGGCTGATGGCGACCGCACGAATCCAGTCGAGGTGTCCGGTGAGAGTGTTGAGCAGTTGCCCGGTGTGCATTTCCCAGAGCCGTACCGTGTTGTCGCAGCCGCCGCTAATCAGGATGTTGCCGTTGGGGGCGATCGCAATCGAATTCACGTCTCGCGTATGCCCGACCAGCGTATGCAGCAGTTCTCCCGTGCCAAAATTCCACAGACGAATCGTGTTGTCGTTGCTGCTGCTAGCAAGAATCTGACCATCGGGACTGATCGCCACACTCGTCACCGCTCTGGGATGGGGCAGCGTGCGAAAGAGTCTACCTGTGGTCAACTGCCAGATTTTCACCGTGCAGTCATCGCTGCCGCTGACCAGTGCTTGCCCATCGGGACTGACCGCGACTGAGAGCGACAGCACCGAGTCCGCATGTTCGGTCAGGGTAGACAGCAGTTCTCCGTCCAGATTCCACAGCTTGATCGTGTTGTCTACACTGCCGCTGACCAGGGTTTCCCCATCGGGGCTAAAGGCGACCGACAAAACAGGGGCAATGTGTCCCTTTAAGTTTTGCCTGAGTTCGCCGTTCCAGTCCCACAGTTTTAGGGTTTTGTCGAAGGAGCCGGTGGCAATCAGTTGCCCGTCAGGACTGACCGCAACAGTTGCAACCGAGTTGACGTGTCCGTGCAGCGTGTGCAGGCATTTCCAGGTGGGTACTGGAGGTGCCGTTGCAGTGCGTGGGGTTGTCTGAAACGGGCTGAGGGTGAGCGGCACGGTCGAGCGAGCTAGAGAAATCGGTTGAGGGCTGAGGGCATGAAGGGCGATCGCCGCTGAAGCATAGCGCCGACTGATGGCTGGGTCGAGCATTCGATCTAACGCGTAGCCTAATGAGTCGCTCACCGGGCTCAGTAGATAGTCACGCCAGATCCAGACTCCATCGCTGAAGGAATACAGATCAAAGGGCGGCACGTCGGTCAGCAGGTGAATGCAGGTTACGCCCAGGCTGTAGAGGTCGCTGGCAAACACAGCCCTTCCTACAATCTGTTCGGGTGCCGCATAGCCCGCACTGCCAATCGACGTGCCCGTGCGATTGAGTGCCGTTCCCGTTGCCACCTTTGCTGCGCCAAAGTCTACCAGCACCAACTGCTCATCGTTTCGTCGTCGAATGACGTTGGCAGGTTTGATGTCGCGATGGATGACATGGCGATCGTGAATAAATTGCAGCACGGGCAACAGGTCATTCAACACTCCCCGAATCTGCTCTTCGCTAAAGGCTCCTGACAGGTCTAGCTCTTGCTCCAGGTTGGGCCCATCCACATAGGTTTGAATCAAGTATTGGTAAGGCGACTGGTCAAAGTGAGCCAGCAGTTTAGGAATTTGCGGATGCTGGTCAAGCTGCTCCATTCGCACGGCTTCCTGGTGAAATAGCTCTGTCGCCTTTTCTAGCTCCAGCACTCCCAGGTCTTTTGGAAAGAATTGCTTGATGACGCAGGTAGGTTTGGAGGGAATGTGTTCATCGACTGCTAGAAACGTTCTGCCGAAACCGCCTCGCCCAATCGGTCGCAGTGCTCGATAGCGATCGCACAACAGCAATCCTAAGCCGCAATTTTGGCAAAACCGTGCCTGCCCCAAGTTTTGGGGCTTTTCACAGACCGGATTGAGGCAGTAGCTCATACGAATGCAACCCAGCTTAATCGAGCATCATGATCATCTACACGATGTGGAACTCCCGCTTCGAGAAAGTTACACATTGCGACATTGAAGAACGGAGAAGAACGGAATTTGGATCAGAATTACCCCCAATCTAATGAAATCAGGAGGACAACTGCCAGATCTTGACTGCCTGATCCCAACCGCCGCTAACCAAGGTTTGCCCCTCTGCACTAAAGGCAAGGGAAAACACCCAGCCTTTGTGTCCTGATAGGGTATGAAGCAATTCTCCCGATTTTGTATCCCACAACCGGATAGTTTTATCTTTGCTGCTGCTCGCCAGAACATTGCTCTGAGGTTGAAAGGCAACCGCATCAACGCCATCAGTGTGACCGCTGAGGGTATAAATCAGTTTGCCGTTAGACACCTGCCACAGTTTCACCGTCTGATCTTGGCTGCCGCTGGCTAACAGTTGACCATCAGGGCTGAGGGCGATCGCCTCCACTGATTCTGCATGTCCCGTTAGCGTTGCAACCAGGTTTCCTTTGGGCAGACTCCACAGTTTCACCGTCGTATCCTGACTGCCGCTGGCTAACACTTGCCGCTCTCCGTGGTAAGCCACTGAAGTAACCCAGTGTTCATGCCCCGCGAGCGATCGCACGTCTGCCTGTCCCCCGATTCGCCAGAGCCGAATCGTCTGATCATGTCCGCCGCTGACCAGCACCTTGCCGCTGATAAACTGCACCGCCCGAATCCAGTCAGAATGTCCGGTGAGCGTTTCGATCAATCCGCCTCTGGCAGCATCCCAGAGTTTAATCGTCTTGTCGTTGCTGGCACTGGCAACAATGCGGCTGTCTGGGCTGATGGCGACCGCCCGCAACCAGGCAATATGTCCGCTTAACGTATGTAGCAGCTTGCCGCTTTCCAAGTGCCAGAGCTTCACTGTTTTGTCGCCGCTGCCGCTGGCGATGAACTGGGCATTAGGTGCGATCGCCACCGATCGCACCCAAGACTCATGACCCATAATCGTCTTCACACATCGCCAACTGGGTAGTGAGTTTGAGGACTGGGACAACTGATTTACGCCCAAGCCGTCAATTCCTTCTTCAGCCAGTAGCCGCGCTCCACAATTTTGGCAGAACCTATTTTCATCAGGATTTGCCGGATTGGGGCAGTCAGGATTAGAGCAATATTTCATACTGGGGGCAGTATCGTTAGCTTGGATTCAATGGTAAGTCTTCTTCGCGGTTTTCCCTACGCTTTGCAAACGCCTCACAGCGGCTACCACTGGGATGGGAGCGATCGCCGCTTCTTTGAAGGATGGTATTACCGCGTCACCCTGCCCGAATGCGGTCAAACCTTCGCTTTCATGTATTCCATCGAAGACCCCACGGGTGGGAAGCCTCACAGCGGTGGCGCAGCCCAAATTTTAGGACCAGACGACCAGTATCTTTGCCGCACGTTCCCAGATGTTGAGCGATTTTGGGCGTGGAAAGATGCCCTCGGTCTAGGACACTGGGGTACCACAGATTTAACCCAATCTCCTACCGAGCTTCACCCTGACCTGTTTGATCAACACATTCAGCAAGGCTACCAGGGAACTGCCACCTGGCACCAGGGTAAGCTGTCCGATCCGGGTTCCGGTCAAACGGCGCAGTGGCAGTACGAAATTCAGCCCGTCTATGGCTGGGGTAATACTAATCGTCCCCAGCAGTCAACCGCAGGCTGGCTCTCACAGTTTCAAATTTTTGAACCGGGCTGGCAAATCCTTATGGCGCATGGTCTAGCTACGGGGTGGATTGACTGGAATGGCGATCGCTACTCCTTCACTCTAGCACCCGCCTACAGCGAAAAAAATTGGGGCGGAGCCTTCCCGCAGCGCTGGTTTTGGCTCAACTGCAACGCCTTTGACAACCAGCCCGACCTGGCGCTGACCGCTGGTGGTGGACGACGGGGTGTCCTTTGGTGGATGGAATCTGTCGCGATGGTTGGCATTCACTACCAGGGCAAGTTTTACGAATTTGTCCCCTGGAACTCTGAGGTTCACTGGGAAATTCATCCCTGGGGCTACTGGCAAATGCAGGCGCAAAACGCCCAGTTTGAAGTTGAGCTAACCGGCACCACCACCCACCCTGGCACTCCCCTTCGCGCCCCCACTGAGCAAGGTTTAATCTTCGCCTGCCGAGACACCATGAAAGGCGAACTCACGCTGCGGCTCTGGGAGAATCGGCTGAGTGGCAAACAACTTCTCCTAGAAGCAACGAGTCATCTTTGTGGATTGGAAGTGGGTGGACCTTGGGAAGGGGTGTGGCGATCGCAAGGCGAATAGTGAGGAGTGGACGGCGATCGCCTTACCACTTAGAAGGATGGTCAGGGTGCAACTGGTCTTGCTGCCAGGAAATAGGATTGTGGTGAATGTATTGGCGAATGTCATGCAAAGATTTCTCATTGCGGACGATGTGTTCGTAATAGTTGCGTTGCCAAACCAGGGAACCAGATGTGGACTGAATCAAGTTAATCCGTTTCGTAAAAACAGTCTTAAATGCCCCAATCAAACGCCCCAAAGATTTACGTTTTGTAGCGTCTTCGGTAGGGGCATTTCGCGAAACGCCCCTACGGGGATCACCGGTTAACACCAAAATACCGTGAAGGTGATTGGGCATGACAATCCATGCATCTAAATGAACGTAAGAATATTGCGTTGCTAACCAAAGATACACATCTGCCACAACTTGCCCCAATTCATTCAACCGCATTTCACCATCAACAATTTCGCCAAACAAACATTCTCGCTGGTGTGTACAAAGGGTGATGAAATATGCACCAGTCAATGAATAGTCATACCCCTTCAATCGGATCGATTGCCGATGATGTCTGTCCAGGTTGTATTTCACAAAATTCTGCCCCTGAAATCGATTGGTAGCAGAATTCCCAAATGCAGAAGGGCGATCGCGTTTGATAGTTAGACATTCACCAGCGACCCTCAACCCGTCTCGTTTGATGCTGTAAGATTCAATGCTGAACCTCTACACATCACCTCTTGAACCTCAGAGCATCGTCCACAAATCTCAGAACATCACGGGTGAACTTTGGGGCATCACTGATGAACCTCAAAGCATCAAGCTTAATTCTCAGAACATTGCTGATGAACCTCAGAACATCAAGCCTGATTCCCAAAACATCGTTGATGAACCTCAGAACACCAAGCTTAATGTGTTGGGTTCCGCTCTGCCTCACCCAACCTACTAGAGCTTCTAGATGGCAATGAGTAACTCAGCCTAGCCCCTAGCCCCCTACTAAGAGATACATCCTACGACAGTTTTACCTTCGCCCAAAAGCATCTATTTTCAGGAGGACGCGTTCAGACAAGGGGGATCTGCGGTGAAGATTGGCGCTCGTTACCTGGATGGAAATCGTTGTGAATTCACGCTTTGGGCACCTTTGCTAGATCAGGTAGCGGTGAAGCTAGTTGCCCCCACAGAAAAACTGTTGCCAATGCAGCCCGGTGAGCATGGCTACTGGAAGGTCACGGCTGAGGACGTTCAGCCCGGAACTCGTTACTTCTATGATTTAGGGGAATTCGATCGCCCCGATCCGGCTTCTCAGTTTCAGCCGGAAGGTGTACATGGCCCGACAGAAGTGGTTGACCATCAAGCGTTTAGCTGGACAGATCAAGATTGGTCAGGGATTCCGCTGGATGAAATGGTGATCTATGAACTGCACGTTGGCACGTTCACACCAGAGGGTACTTTTGAGGCGATCGCTTCTCGCCTTAGCGAACTGCGAGAGTTAGGCATCAATGCGATCGAAATTATGCCCGTTGCTCAGTTTCCCGGTAGCCGCAACTGGGGCTATGACGGCGTGTATCCCTTTGCGGTGCAAGACTCCTATGGTGGTCCAGACGGTCTAAAGCAGTTAATTAACACGTGTCACCAAGAAGGATTTGCTGTCATCTTGGACGTGGTTTATAACCACTTTGGTCCCGAAGGAAACTACACCAGCAGCTTTGCGCCCTTCTTCACTGAAACTTACAAAACACCCTGGGGCAGCGCGATTAACTTCGATGATGCGCATAGCGAAGGGGTGAGAAATTACTTCATTGAGAATGCGCTTTACTGGTTTGAGCAATTTCATTTTGATGCGCTGCGGCTGGATGCGATTCACGCAATCTACGACTTAGGGGCAAAACATTTCCTCAAGGAATTAGCCGATGATGTAGCCGCTCTATCCAAACAAGTAGGGCGCAAGTTTTACCTGATTGCGGAAAGTGATTTGAATGATGTGCGCGTGATTCGCGAACCTGAAGTTGGTGGTCACGGCATGGATGCCCAGTGGAGCGATGACTTTCATCACTGTTTGCATACCTTGTTAACAGGAGAGCAAATCGGCTATTACCAGGATTTTGGTACCTGTGAACAGTTGGCAAAGGCATACAAAAATAGCTTTGTTTATGACTGGCAATATGCTGCTGAACGCAAACGTTATCACGGCAGCGATGCAAGCGATCGCCCCGGCTATCAGTTTGTGATTTGCACCCAAAATCATGACCAGGTTGGGAATCGGATGTTGGGCGATCGCCTCTCTACCCTGGTTTCCTTTGAAGCGTTAAAACTGGCGGCAGGTGCCCTATTGCTGTCCCCAAACATTCCGATGCTGTTTATGGGTGAAGAGTACGGCGAGGAATCTCCTTTCCTGTATTTTGTGAGCCACACTGATCCAGACCTGGTTGAGGCCGTCAGAGAAGGCAGAAAACGGGAATTCTCGGCATTCCATTTAGAAGGAGAATACTCCGATCCTCAAAGTCCTGAAACCTTTAAGCAATCTCAGTTGAAATGGGAGCAGCAAAAGGAAGGAAAGCACAAAGCCTTACGGGATCTTTATCAACATCTAATTCATCTACGCCGCACTATTCCTGCACTAAAGAACCTCGATAAACAAAACTTAGAAGCTACGGTGCAAGAGGAAAACAAGCTACTGCTTTTACATCGCTGGCAGGATAGCAGCAAGCTATTTTGCATTCTGAACTTCAACAATGAAACGGTAGGTTTTAATACAGATTTACCCAATGGCAATTGGCAAAAAATCTTAGACTCTGCTGATCAAAAGTGGATGGGTTCGGGTGTGTCTTTGCCAGATAGTTTGGCATCTAAATCTGATTCATCGTTAACGATCCCAGCTCAAAGTTTTGCCGTTTATCAGGCTTAAACAGATTGGGGTGAAGTGTCAGATCTGTGACTTTTTGAAGGAGTCGCAGATCTAAAATCCTAAATCTATTGATGTTCAACCTAGCGTTAAGTTCAAACTTATCTCTTCCTAACCTAAAAATGAGAATTCCAGCCTCTACTTACCGAATTCAATTTCATGCAGGATTTCCCTTTGAGGCAGCAAAACAGATTGTTGCTTATTTAGCAGATCTTGGAATTTCTGACCTCTATGCTTCGCCTATTTTCAAAGCTAGAGCAGGCAGTACTCACGGTTACGATATTGTTGACCCAACGCAAATTAACCCCGAACTGGGTACACAGGAAGAATTTGAGACGCTAGTTGACGAACTTCAAAAGCATGAGATAGGTTGGCTTCAGGACATTGTGCCCAATCACATGGCCTACGACACTCAAAACAAGCTTTTGATGGATGTCCTGGAGAATGGTCCTGACTCTGAATCTTTTGATTTCTTTGATATTGAATGGAACCATTCCTACGAAGACATTCGAGGACGGGTACTTGCACCGCTGCTAGGAAACTTTTACGGGCGATGCTTGGAAAACGGTGAGATTCAGCTTGGCTACGATGAAACAGGTTTGACCGTTAATTATTACAGCTTAAAATTACCCGTTCGAGTTGAATCTTACGCTCGATTTATTACACAGAATTTAGGTGGATTGGCGCGATCGCTGGGTAGACATCATCCTGATTTTGTCAAACTGCTCGGCATTCTCTACATTGTCAAAAATATTCCAACTGAAGCAAAAGGCAAAGAGCGTTACGACCAAGTTGAATTTGTCAAACGCTTGCTCTGGGAACTCTACAATCAAAATCAGGACGTTAAAGAATTTGTAAATAGCAACGTAGAATTCTTTAATGGGCAAAAAGGAAATCCCGAAAGCTTCAATCCGCTCGATCATTTACTGTCTGAACAGTTTTATCGTCTTGCTTTTTGGAAAGTGGGCGCAGAAGAAATTAACTACCGCAGATTCTTTACCGTCAACGAGTTGATTTCTCTAAAAGTTGAAGAGCCCAAAGTGTTTCACAAGACCCATTCCCTGATTGGTCAATTAGTCGAAGAGGGAAAGATTACCGGACTCCGAATCGACCACATTGATGGATTGTACGATCCAGGTCAATATCTGGAGCGGCTCAGAGAAAAGATGGGTGATGTTTACATCACGGTTGAGAAAATTCTTGAACTTGAAGAAGATTTGTCTGACATCTGGCCGATTGAGGGAACCAGCGGTTATGACTTCATGAACTACGTCAATGGCGTGTTTTGTCGGCGTGAAACAGAGCAGCGATTGCAGAAAATCTATACTCGATTCACTGAATCCAATCAGCCCTACAAGCAACTCGTTGTCGAGAAAAAGAAACTAATTATCGAGAGAAACTTAGCTGGAGATTTGGAGAATCTAGCGCTGAGTTTAAAGCGAGTTGCAGGGCAAACTCGGCAAGGCAGCGACTTTACCTTAAACGGACTGCAAAGGGCATTGGTAGAAGTGTTGGCACTGTTTCCGGTGTATCGAACCTATATTAATCCTCAAGGACTCACGGAGTCAGATCGAAAGCAGGTCAATCAGGTGATTGAAGCAGCCAAAGAAAATGTTCCTTTGTTGCCCAATGAACTGGACTTTATTAGAAAACTGTTGCTGTTAGAGTATGACGAATTTCTTACTCAAGCTCAACAAGAAGAGTGGCTACATTTTGTCATGAGATTCCAGCAGTTAACTGGACCACTCATGGCAAAAGGGGTTGAAGATACGCTGCTATATGTTTACAGCCGTTTGTTATCCCTGAATGAAGTGGGTGGAAATCCGGGGCAGTTTGGTATTTCGCTACCTGCATTTCATGAGTTTAATCAACGCAGAAATGAGTACTGGAAGCATTCTATGAGTGCTACAGCGACTCATGATACAAAGCGGGGTGAAGATATGCGATCGCGCCTCAACATCATTTCTGAGATCCCCGAAGAGTGGGAACGACAGGCGATGCGCTGGAGTGAGATCAACCAGTCGAAGAAGCTGCAAACTGACGAGAGAGTGATTCCTAGTGCGAATGATGAGTATTTTCTCTATCAAACGCTGTTAGGGGCTTTCCCGTTTGATCAGAATAGCGATCGCGCTACCTTCACAACTCGCATCAAGGATTATGTGATCAAAGCAGTGAGAGAAGCTAAAGTTCACACAGCCTGGCTGCGTCCTGATTCGGAGTACGAGGAGGGCTATCTGAAATTTGTCGAACAGGTTTTAGATCCGGATAAAGGAAATGACTTTTTGCAGGAGTTCTTGCCTTTCCAGAAGCAGATTGCAGATTACGGCATTTTCAATTCTCTTTCCCAAGTTTTGCTCAAAAATACGGCTCCTGGTGTGCCCGATTTATATCAGGGAACCGAATTTTGGGATCTAAGTTTGGTTGATCCGGATAACCGCCGTCCGGTTGACTACGACCAGCGAATCTCTTGCCTGCACGAGCTGAAAACTGGAATTGAAAAAGACAGTCTGTCACTCATCAACAGTTTGCTTGAGACGAGAACAGACGGTCGGATCAAACTATTCCTAACCTTCAAAGTTCTGCAAGCCAGAAAGGTACATCGGACACTGTTTGAGCAAGGAGATTATCAGCCGCTAACCGTCACTGGTAAATTCAAAGACCACGTCATCGCCTTTGCCCGCAGCTTTGAAGGGAAGACAGCGATCGCCATTGCCCCCCGCTTCCTCACCGGCTTGATCGAAGCAGGTCAATTGCCATTAGGCGAACAAATTTGGGCGGATACTGCCATTGAACTGCCTGCTGGATTTGCTTCCACTTGGAAAGACGTAATTTCTGATCAACCCCTGCAAGCGAACGGTAGCTTATCCATTGGTGATGCTCTCAAACATCTCCCTGTCGCGCTGCTGATTGGTTGAACTTCGCGGTTTCAATCGTAATGGCTTCTGGCGATCGCCCCTGTTGCTGTGCCAGGGTTAACACTTTTTCAATGAGTGTGGATTCGGGTTGCCAGTTACAGCGGGTTTCATTTGGGTGAACCACAATCTTTTGTAAGGGCGAACGTCCATTCGCCCCTACGATGTGGCAGACCCATCTGAGAACTGCTGTAAGTGCAGTAGCCATTGCTTTACCTGCTTGAAACGTTCTTTGATTTTAGTACGGGAAGATAAGCAGGAACGGAGGAATCGAGGGGAGTCGCTCCATTGCTTGACGACAGGCTACTCTTCCAGATATGCTGTCACGCTAAGGTTGGCTTTTTTACTCAGCAACCCCACGACACCCAAAGATCTAGCGCCGCTCAAAGCTGTTGACACCAGCAATGAGCGACTGACCCCCAAACTGTGGTACCAGTCTGGCGGCTAATGGTGAATTTTAACACTCCCTTAGCCACCCCGACTTGTCATGTCAAAACAGCGTTGCGAACCCTTCAGGACATGAAAGTGAAAGTTTTAAACTCACTTTTAGTTCTCTCACTCACGGTTGCAACGTGTGAATGAGTGCGGGGTGGCTAGGTTTTTGGGGTTTCCTGATAAACCCTAAGGAGTTACAACTCATGTCTCAATGTTCTTCAGAATTTCCCAAGTCTACCGTTGGGAGAGAAATTGCTGCTCTGCAAAACCCTGATCGTGAACGCCTGCGAGTTTTGATTATTGGCTCTCGTGAGGGCGTGATTGAAACGATTCACGACCTGTATCATTGCAGCTTTGCCGAGCCTGGTGCCTGGAGTCCGCTTTTACCTGCTCCCGGCTCTGGTGAAGTGATGAGTATTTTGACCCGCGATCGCAGAAGAGGAGATTAAGGGAAAGAGAGGGAGGGGCGATCGCCCTCTGGGTTGAGGGTAGGTGGTAGGTAGTAGGTAGGGATGTACGTCTTCCCCCCATCTACCACCTACTACCTACTACCCCCACACACCTCCAACCGCTCCTCTGGATTCACCCTAAAATATCCCTCCAGCCGCTCACACCCCTGCGCCAGCAAATCATCTAGACCATTATCGATGGGCCAGAGGCGAATATAGCCATCGCCAGAAACCGTCATCAGCCGCTGCCCATTGGGGCTAAAGCCCAGCGATAGACTTCTATTAGAGTTTTGATTGATGGTAGAGCCTGTAAACTCGGCTAGCAGATTGCCCGCCAGGTCGTAGACCTGACTGATATCTTCATCTTGCAAAGAAGTCACCAGGCGTTGCCCATCCTCGCTAAAGTCTTGGAACACTCCCTGAAGTGGGGGGGTAAGCTCGTTGCCCGATAGGTCGTAGAGGCGAGAGGTGCGGTCTTCACCGGAGTAAATCACCAGGCGTTGTCCATCTGAGCTAAAGCCACGGAACCGTCCCTGAAAGTTGGCAAGCTCGTTGCCCAACAGGTCGTACAGGCGAGAGGTGGCGGCTTCATTGGAGTAAATCACCAGGCGTTGTCCATCTGAGCTAAAGTCTTGGAACTCTCCCTGGAAGTTGGCAAGCTCGTTGCCCAATAGGTCATACAGACGAGAGGTGTTGTCTTCATTGGAGTAGCTCACTAGGCGTTGCCCATCTGAGCTAAAGCCAATAAACGCTCCTTGGAAGCTGGCAAGCTCGTTGCCCGATAGGTCGTAGAGGCGAGAGATGTTGTCCCCATAAAAGTAGCTCACCAGGCGTTGCCCATCTGAGCTAAAGCTACGGAACCGTCCCTGGAAGCTAGCAAGCTCGTTGCCCGATAGGTCATACAGGTGAGAGGTGTCGTCTTCACCGGAGTGGCTCACTAGGCGTTGCCCGTCTGGGCTAAAGTCTTGGAACCCTCCCTGGAAGTTGGCAAGCTCGTTGCCCGATAGGTCGTAGAGGCGAGAGGTGTCGTCTTCATCGGAGTAGCTCACCAGGCGTTGCCCGTCCTTGCTAAAGTCGAGGAACCCTCCCTGGAAGTTGGCAAGCTCGTTGCCCGATAGGTCATACAGGCGAGAGGTGTCGTCTTCATCGGAGTAGCTCACCAGGCGTTGCCCATCTGAGCTAAAGTCGATGAACTCTCCCTGGAAGTTGGCAAGCTCGTTGCCCGATAGGTCATACAGGCGAGAGGTGGCGGCTTCATTGGAGTAAATCACCAGGCGTTGCCCGTCCTTGCTAAAGCCACGGAACCGTCCCTGAAAGTTGGCAAGCTCGTTGCCCGATAGGTCATACAGGTAAGAGGTGTCGTCTTCATCGGAGTAGCTCACTAGGCGTTGCCCGTTTGGGCTAAACCGAACGCTAAAGGCTTGAAAATCACTTAACAAGCGACTGGATAAGTTGTACAAACGATTAGAAGTAGCTAAGCGTTGCCCATCTGAGCTAAAGTCTTGGAACTCTCCCTGGAAGCTAGCAAGCTCATTGCCCGATAGGTCGTAGAGGCGAGAGGTGCGGTCTTCACCGGAGTAAATCACCAGGCGTTGTCCATCTGAGCTAAAGCCACGGAACCGTCCCTGAAAGTTGGCAAGCTCGTTGCCCGATAGGTCATACAGACGATAGGTGTCGTCTTCATCGGAGTAGCTCACTAGGCGTTGTCCATCTAAGCTAAAGTCGATGAACTCTCCCTGGAAGTTGGCAAGCTCGTTGCCCAATAGGTCATACAGACGAGAGGTGTTGTCTTCATTGGAGTAGCTCACTAGGCGTTGCCCATCTGAGCTAAAGCCAATAAACGCTCCCTGGAAGCTGGCAAGCTCGTTGCCCGATAGGTCGTAGAGGCGAGAGATGTTGTCCCCATAAAAGTAGCTCACCAGGCGTTGCCCATCTGAGCTAAAGCTACGGAACCGTCCCTGGAAGCTGGCAAGCTCGTTGCCCGATAGGTCATACAGACGATAGGTGTCGTCTTCATCGGAGTAGCTCACTAGGCGTTGTCCATCTAAGCTAAAGTCTTGGAACACTCCCTGAAGTGGGTAAGCTCGTTGCCCGATAGGTCGTAGAGGCGAGAGGTGGCGGCTTCATCGGAGTAGCTCACCAGGCGTTGCCCGTCCTTGCTAAAGCCGATGAACTCTCCCTGGAAGTTGACAAGCTCGTTGCCCGATAGGTCATACAGGCGAGAGGTGTCGTCTTCATCGGAGTAGCTCACCAGGCGTTGCCCATCTGAGCTAAAGTCGATGAACTCTCCCTGGAAGTTGGCAAGCTCGTTGCCCGATAGGTCATACAGGTAAGAGGTGTCGTCTTCACCGGAGTAGCTCACTAGGCGTTGTCCATCTGAGCTAAAGCCACGGAACCGTCCCTGGAAGCTCCACTCCTCTAAAACGCTATTGACTGCACTTCTGAGTGCCAGCATGGGACTGATGGCAGGGTAGTCTTCCAGCAGCAGCGTATTAGTTGTCACTGGGTTAGGGCTAGACTGTATCAGGTTCTTCAACTCTTGCCCCAGTTCCATTGCTTGCAGCAGTGTACTGATTTCAGTAAACCGTACAGGCTGATATCGGAGTAGAGCAGTGCCGCGTCGTTCTAGCTGTCCGGCGATGAGTGCCTGTTCTCGCGCTAGTTCAGCGGCAGCGGCTTGCTCTGTAGCTTGCCGTTGTTCTGCTCTGGCGGTGGCTTCAGCAGTCTGGGCGGTTTGCTGCTGCTGTCTAGCGCTGGCGGCGGCAGATTGGGCGGCGGTCTGCTCTGCTCTAGCTTGCTGGGCGGCGGTCTGAGCTTGCCTCACCTGGCGGTTAGCTAGGCGGGTGCTGCGTTTGGCTTCGCGGTCAATTCTGGTGCTTTCCGCTTTGGCAAACTCTACTTCTTGAGTGGCTTGCTGCATTTCTTGGTCAGCGACTTCAGCGATGGCTTCGGCTACCTCCTGCTGCTGTTTTGCCTGCTCAATCTCAGCGCTAGCATCTCGCAGAGAAAACCCTGCCCACACGACGATCGCCAATGCCACTGCCGAAATCCCCGCCAGCCCAATCACCCCTCGCCGAATCGTCCGCTTTGCCCGCTGCTCTGCCTCCTTGAGAATCTGGTTGGCCTGCCGTTCTGCCGCCAGCGCCACCTGCACCTCCTGCATATCCCGTTCGCGGCTGGCCGTGAGAAACAGGAAGTCTTGCTGGCTGAGGTTCTTGTCAGCCGCCCAGCGCTGGGCATCCACAAGCGCCTGTCCCCGCAGCAGGCGCGACTCGTCTTGCTGGTCGCTGGCAAGCCAGGCAGCGATCGCCTCCCCGTAGGGTCGCAGATGCCCCAGTTCCTTTTCCGTCCAGCCCAGGTCAAACACAGTAGCGTAGATCCGGTTATAGATCTTGAGCTTGCCCTGGTGTTCATAGGCCATTCCAGTGAGGCGTAGCTCTAGCTGGTCGGGGCTGTCGTCTGCATCCAGTTCGCCCTGCCGCAAAATTTGCTGATGCAGCCCCAGCAGCCGACTGGCACGGCGTTCGTCACGGAGGATGCGATCGCGGATGGTTCTTAAATGCTCCGGTTCGTCCTGCGATTCCCAGTTTTCGATCACGTGCGATCGTACCAGCGCCTCTACCCAGACAAGCTCATTGCCAGGGGCGATCGAGTCAGGACGATTCAGCGCAAACTTACACAGCTTTTGGGTGAGAAACGGCTGTCCGCCCGTCCAGCTCAGAATGGCGCTGAGCAACGCTTCGGGATTGCCGGTCTTCTGCTCCAATCCCCGGATTAACGGCATTGCCTCTTGCAACTGGAAACCGCAGAGGGCGATCGCCCGCCCAATGTTAAAGGGAGTGCGGCTCTTGTCGCGAATCAGGTCAGAGGGAGTCGCCACACCCATCAGCGCAAACACCAGCCGCTTGTAGATGGGCTGATCGACCCGACGGTTATAGCAAGAGCGAATAAAGGCGAAGAAATCGTCAATCGGAAAATTCAGGCTGAGGACGCTGTCAATCTCATCCACAAAAATCACAATCTGCTGCGGCACCTCCACCAGCAGCACCTCTTCGACAAATTCGCCCAACCGCTGCACAGGCGTGAGAAATTCGCGATCGCGCAGCCAGCTTCGCAAGTCCAGCTTTTGCTTTAGCTCAAAACTGTTCACCAGGTTGCGAATCACGCCTGCATACCACTGGTGTGGAGTCACCTGTTGCCCCCCGATCGCCGTAATGTCGATCGCCGCACACTTCAGCCCATCCGCCTGGAGCCGCTTCATCGTCTGCACCCGCAGACTCGACTTTCCCATCTGCCGCGAGTTCAACACATAGCAAAACTCGCCAGCCTTTAAGCCGTCACACAAGTCCCGGTCTGCCTGTCGGGTGACATAGGTAGGTGCATCTGCGGGAAGACTGCCGCCAACTTGGTATTCGTAGGAGGGGGGCATAGGAGAGATGAGGGATGAGGGATGAGGACGGAAGAGGACGTTCTCGTTACAGGGCAGAGCCTTGTAATGCTGTTTCATACCAAACCCGTTGTGGAGTAGCGGTATCGATAGGGGCGAAGCATTCGGTCACAATCCCTGTCACTAAAGCACAATTCTTTTGCCGAATGCTTCGCCCGTACACTAAATCGTGGTTCTTTACGAAACGGATTCTGTATTAGAGGCTCTGCTTCTTGTGTTTTTCATACAGACTTGCACAAGGGTAATTTCGTCTTTGGATAAGAGTTTAATTTCTTTTTCCGCCACGGTAATAGATTGGATGGAAATGTTTGTACCATCATTTTTCACGCCTCATTCTTAAATTGAAACTTGACAACGGGGTGTTTAGTGCTGTTCTAAGTGAACTAATTGACTCAAGCTTGAGCGGATGGGAGCGATCGCCCCCAGAGAATTCATTGCACTGCCCTCGTGCTAGTGTTGAGCAAACTGTGCTCAGTATGGAGTGTCGTAATATGAGACTCTTCACACAAGCCTTTGATACCCTCAAAGTGCAAACGACTGGAGCGGAAATCCATTTAGTTCATAGTGGAACAGGCACTCCGCTGTTGCTGTTACATGGCTATCCTCAAACCCATGTCATGTGGCACAACGTTGCACCTCATTTAGCCCAACATTTCCACGTCATTTGCCCTGACCTACGCGGCTATGGAGACAGCTCCAAACCAATCACTACAGCCGATCACTTTCCCTATTCAAAGCGAGCAATGGCACGCGACTTGGTCGAAGTAATGGCTTATTTTGACCATCCAACCTTTTTTGTCGCAGGTCACGATCGTGGAGCCAGAGTCACACATCGCTTGGCACTCGACCATCCTGAGAAGGTTCTAAGAGCTTGCGTCATGGACATTGTCCCGACACACCACATGTACGCAACTACAGACCAGCACTTTGCAACCGGATACTATCATTGGTTTTTCCTAATTCAGCCCGATGGTTTGCCAGAGTGCTTGATCGGGGCTGACCCGGTCTACTACCTCACCGAAAAGTTAAAGCGGTGGAGTGCACCAGGCACTGTGTTCGCCGATGAAGCAATGGCTGAGTATGTGCGTTGCTTTAGTCAACCCGATGCCATTCATGCCTCGTGTGAAGACTATCGTGCGGCTGCCAGCATTGACCTTGAGCATGACCGACAAGACTTGACCCAGCAGATCCAGTGCCCACTGCTGGTGTTGTGGGGCGCGAAGGGGTTTGTGCATCGCACTTATGATGTTCCTGAGGTATGGCGCAAGTACGCTCAACAGGTCGAGAGCAAGACATTGGACTGCGGACATTTCTTACCAGAAGAGGCTCCTGATGCAGTGACCGAGGAGCTACTCCGGTTTTTTGGCACCTCCCACCTCCCGCCTACTTCCTCCGCAGGCGATCGCTAAAGTACCGTCGATACAAATCACAGCGGGGCTGTACATCGTTCCCTTTAAGGTGAACTAAGCCCATGCTGTGTAGCTGGAAAGCTTGCACCGATTCCAAGCGAACGGGATCAGGAGAGGCGATCGCCACTTTCACCGCTTTAGCCAATTCTGGGTGCTGTTCCAGGTTCCACAGGTGGCGGCGCAGGTGATCACCATAGAGTCCGGCTTCGGTAGGAGCCGATTGCAGCAGTTCGGTGAGGGAGGTTTCTCTGCGGGCAATTTGATAGAGCGCCACGCGAACCAGGTAAGGGTGTCCACCGACCATATTCATCAGTTGCTCAACCTGGTCGAGGCTCCAGTTCAGTCCGTGTCGCTTTGCCAGATCAAGCACCTGCGTGGGCGTGAATTCGGGTAGCTCAATCGGTAAGCCAACGTTAAAGGGCGACTGGTTGATGTTGAGCGGAATGTAGACCTCGGTGGAATGCACTACCACCAGCCGCAGTTTCTTCCACAGGTCGCGGCTTTTGGAGTCTTCGTGCCAGGCGCGCAGCAGCCCAAAAAAGTCAGCGGCAATTTCAGGATGCTGAAACACGCAGTCTACCTCGTCTAACCCCAACGCTAACGGACTGTTGATTTCAGTTAGCAGGTATTCCTCAAAGTAGGCGGTGCAATTGTCTTTGCTGCCAAAGATTTCGTCCCAGTAGTCGTTCAGGCGGTTGGGAAGCCGTAGTCTGCGTCCAATGCTGGCGCAAAACCAGCGCAAAAACTTATCCAAATCGGCAAAGACAGCGGTATCGGCAAGCTGAAAGCTGAGCGGCACGGTGAGGTAGTCCAGTTCCTTTGCCTGCTGCAAGATTCGCGACAGCAGGGAGGTCTTACCCATCTGACGCGGTGCTTTGATCCGAATCAGGGCACCAGAGCGGGCGATCGCCTCATAGCAGTCTGCCTCGATCGGCTCCCGTTCGACATAAAATACCGAGGCGAGATCAACCTGTCCACCGGGAAGTTCGGGTTCGGCGATGGGGAGGGGGGGAGAGTTGGCAGGGGGTAAAGGGTAGGAGGTCGGGAGGAGGGACTCAGGTTCTTCAGACTCAGCAGTGGGGGGTGGGGAAGAACCTGCTGCCAGGAGGGTAAGAATTTCTTGGAGAATTTTGGTGGTGTCAGCTTCGGTTTTCCACTCGCGCTGCTGGATGCGGTTGAGGTAGCCGCGCAGGTCGTAATTAAGCGGTGAGTCCCAGGGAAAGTTGACCCGGATGGGGAGAATTGCAGGTTTGTGTTGAGGATGGCGATCGCGCAATTCCTTTGCCCGCCTTACCTCTTCGGTCACCATCTCACTGGTTGCGGACTTGGGCGACAGCAACAGCAAAAAGTAATCCGCCCGCTCCAGTTCCTCATCTACTCGCTGTGCCCAGTTTTCTCCGAGCCGAATACTTTCTCCTGCCATAAATGACTCATATCCCGCCGCTTCCAGTGCTTCATAAAAGCGCTGGGCCAGGCTCATATCCGGGTCTTGGCTGCGATAGCTGATAAACAGCCGAATCGGTTTAGCAGTTGATGGCATGGGGGGCTGCTGTCTACTCGTAGTTGCACTGGAAATACAGCTAACTTTAGTACTAGTCCACGGAGTGCTCCTGTTTTTGCAAAAAGATTTAGGACTTAACCGTCTAGACTGTTTAAAAACCCTAGCTATATAGAATGCGCCATGCCGACCTATCGCTCCAAAACCACCACTCAGGGACGCAATATGGCCGGTGCCCGCGCGCTTTGGCGCGCCACCGGAATGCAAACTGAGGACTTCGAGAAGCCTATCATTGCAGTTGCCAATTCTTTTACCCAATTCGTGCCCGGACACGTTCACCTAAAGGATCTGGGTCAACTGGTGTGCCGTGAGATTGAAGCCGCTGGTGGTGTCGCCAAAGAATTTAACACGATCGCGGTGGATGATGGGATTGCGATGGGGCATGACGGAATGCTCTATAGTTTACCCTCACGCGAGATCATCGCTGATTCGGTCGAGTACATGGCCAATGCCCATTGTGCCGATGCTCTGGTTTGCATTTCCAACTGTGACAAGATCACTCCCGGTATGTTGATGGCAGCTTTGCGGCTCAACATTCCTGCTGTATTTGTCTCCGGTGGCCCAATGGAAGCGGGCAAAACCAAGCTCTCGGAAAACAAGTTGGACTTGGTAGACGCGATGGTGATTGCCGCAAATGACAGCGTCAGTGACGAAGTTGTCGAGGAATATGAGCGTTCTGCCTGCCCAACCTGTGGCTCTTGTTCTGGCATGTTCACTGCCAACTCGATGAACTGTCTCACTGAGGCGATTGGGCTTTCTCTACCTGGCAATGGCACCACGCTAGCGACCCATTTTGACCGCAAGGATCTGTTTATTAATGCTGCCCGCACCATCGTTAGCATTACTCGCCGCTACTACGAGCAGAATGACGAATCGGTGCTGCCTCGCTCGATCGCCAGTGTCAAAGCTTTTGAGAACGCTGTGGCGTTAGACGTGGCAATGGGCGGATCGACCAACACGATTCTGCACCTGCTGGCTGCTGTCCACGAAGCAGGGGTTGATTTCACGATGGCAGATATCGATCGCCTCTCGCGCAAGATTCCTCAACTCTGCAAGGTTGCTCCCAATACGCAAAAGTATCACATTGAGGATGTTCATCGGGCTGGCGGCATTCCTGGTATTCTCGGTGAGCTAGATCGGGCTGGGCTGCTCCACACGGACGTACCCACCGTTCACAGCCAAACGATGAAGGAAGCGCTCGATCGCTGGGACATCATGCGTACTGATGACGAAGCCGTCCACACCTTCTTCAAAGCTGGCCCGGCAGGCATTCCCACGCAGCAGGCGTTTAGCCAATCGACCCGCTGGCCCTCCCTGGACCCAGATCGGGAAAACGGCTGTATTCGCAGCATCGAGAACGCCTACAGCGCCGAGGGCGGACTCGCGGTGCTACACGGTAACTTGGCTGAGCGCGGCTGCATCGTCAAGACAGCAGGCGTAGACGAAAGCATTTTGGTCTTTGAAGGCAAGGCGCGTATTTATGAAAGCCAAGATGCCGCCGTCAACGGAATTCTTCGGGATGAGGTGCAGCCAGGCGATGTCGTGATTATTCGCTATGAAGGACCGCGCGGTGGTCCAGGAATGCAGGAAATGCTTTATCCTACCAGCTACCTCAAATCAAAGGGGCTGGGCAAAGCTTGTGCCTTGTTGACCGATGGACGCTTTTCTGGGGGTACCTCCGGACTCTCGATTGGTCATGCTTCTCCAGAAGCGGCAGCAGGCGGCAATATTGCGCTAGTGCAGGATGGCGATCGCATCCTCATCGACATTCCCAATCGCAGCATCAACGTAGATCTACCAGCGGAGGAATTAGCCAACCGTCGGGCAGCAATGGAAGCCAAAGGTAAGGATGCCTGGAAGCCTGAACAGCCCCGCAAACGGCGGGTCACAGCAGCGCTCAAAGCATATGCATTGCTGGCAACTAGCGCCGATCAAGGTGCGGTACGAAACCTGGAAATGCTTGAGTAAAGGGGATTGCCAGATCTGAGTCTGTTTTCAAGCGCGAAACCGAGAGCTCTCACGCTTGAAAACAGACCTCTTACAGCCATTTTCGGATAGGCGAGCCATAACGTAGGGGCAGTTCGCGAACTGCCCCTACAGGGATTTGTAGTTTATCCAAGTGGAAATTGCTGTGAAAACATGCCTATTGAGCAGAGCGCTAAAATTGAGACAGAGATAATAAACTCACTATTATCCCCGATGGTTCTCTTTCGCTTCAGGAGTCGGGATATGTTTAACCTAACGATTCAACACAACTGGTTGGGAATGGCGATCGCCACTATCCTGATTCCTACAGCTCTGACGCAACCCAGTTTCGCCTCTCCAGACTTGACTCAAATTAATGCTGCACTCAACTACCCAACCGCAGCAGAACGGTTTTTCAATGAGGGACAGCAGCAGTTTGAGCAAGAAGTTCAGAGACTAAGCGAGCCTTCAAACACGATTGAAGCACTTCAGATTGATGGGAACTTGCCAGATACATCTGAACAACAGCGCTTACAGCTTGAACAACCTGAAGGGCGATCGCAAGATAGGAGGCCTCCCTCACCATTAGACGGTTTGTAACTACTCTGAATTTATCTCAGTCAAGAGAAACGACAGCGGATCGCTCATGTTGGCAGCAAAACCTAGAATGCCTCGATCTCGATGTTCATAGAGTAAACTTCCATCGCGATCGAACAGAAACGTTCCTCCCCGTTGGGTCATATGAGCAGCATCGGGCACATAGGTTTTCCAATTTCCCAGAACCTCCGTCATGTTTCGCAATCGCAGAGTTGCCAACTCAAAAGGACGCTGAAACCCGGTTCCTCCAGCCAGTTTAAAGAATGAGCCTTTAAAGGCAGGTAGTGGAGCTGCTTTCACTGTCTCATTATCAGCGATCAGTTGGGGAGCATGGCGATCGCCCCGATAACCCCGAAACACCTCTGCAAGTGTGCCAGGACTGCCCACCCCGGCACACATCAGCATCAGGTTCAACCAGGCATTTTGGCTTGAGGAGAGCACAGGCAGTTTGAGCGATAGCCCGGAGTACAGACCGAGTTGACGATGCAGTTCGGCTGTGGGGTCAACAAACAGCCAGTCGGGAGAAAACCCGGTATAGGCACAGAACTTTTCCCCGGAGGGGCGATCGCCAATTCCCACGGCACGAACCGTTAGCTTTGCCTCCCGCAGCCGTTCTGCATCACGCTGCAACCACCAGGCATACTCAAGGCTATCAAAATCGCCCAGTTGAGGCAGTGCTAAAAACAGCAGGCGGTTAGATGAATCGCAACCGTCCAGAATGGGGACTTGCTGACCATCGCTGACCCGTTGCCGTTGAGTTTGCTTGAGAAGAGGGTAAGGATTCATAGCGGTAGAATGATACTGCCTATAGCGCTACACATTTAATTGCGGCTAATCCAATGATGTGTGATGGCATGATCTATCGCTACCTGGGTTTCAGGAAACACCACGAATTCACATCCTGTCTCTTTAACCTGATTGGCGATCGCCTCTAATTCACCTTGACGCTGGGAATCATTGGGGGTGACATCCCGAATATAGATAGCAAAGATGCGATCGGGGTGGTGTTTGACAAGTTGCTGATAGATCTCTGGATCTTTCTGTCCGCTATCGCCAATCAAAATAAAGGGTAAATGGGAGAAACAGTTTAGAATCGGCGTGATTTGCTCTATCTTGTGGCTCTCATGCTTAAACGACAGCAGGTTAGCAGGAGATAGTTCAATATCTCTCAACAAAATAGGTCCACGGGGAATGTGGTTAAAATCCATAAACTTCTCAAACAAGTCATACATATTCCAAGCACTGCTGGATACATAGAAAATAGGATTTCTGTGATCGTCGTTTTGTCCCTGTTGGAGAGCATGATAAAACTCCGCTACACCAGAAAACGGACGGCGGGTGTTTTCATTACCGAGATAGGCAATGCGGATCATTTTGAGCAGGTCGGTGGCTGCCGTTCGCATAATGGTGTCGTCAATGTCACTGATCACACCGAACTGAGCGCGTTCTGACACCACCATCACTTCACTGTTTACCCTGATTGGCTCTGAGTGCCGCGGGAGAGGTTCGAGCAGTTCTAGTGTGATAGGTTGCCAGAAGCGATCGGATTCAACCGGTTGATCGGATAACGCAAACGTGACTTGAAAGAAGCCTTCAGCATTAGTTAAAACGTCCTGTTGGGCTGCGCCAAAATAGGCTCGCACTCGCGCCTCCGCAACTTCGTCTGACTCAAATCGACGATACATATTGCGGAGATTTCTCCAGACTGATGCATTTTCTTCTCTCAGCTTAATGCCCTGATCTTGCAACACTCGTCCTCTTAGATGCAGGTTGTCGGGTGTGCCATATCCTCGATAAGGCATGATACATATTGGATCTTCTAACCCCAATGTGCCAGCAATCAGTCGCTTGGCTGCATTCGTGAGTTTATCAAGACGACTCATTGCAGCGGAGATCAGGCGGATACCATGCATCACTGCCCTCTTCTAACAACCGTCACCCTAGCAGTATGGCATGAAAGCTCCTCTTTTCTGATACCATTCCCTCTGGAGCTGCGTATTTAAAGCTCTATCCTTTATTCATCTGTATCACTACTTGGATAAAGGGTAGCGATAAGGGTAATCCAGGGAGCAGTTGTGAGGCGATCGCGCATCACTCGTTCATCCTGTGACTTTTCTTTGAGAATCCGTCCCTCAAATACAACAATGACTTCCTCAGTCTGAAAACACCAGGGCTTAAGGCTCAAGCGAGTTGGATCGTTTTGGATGGGAGTCAACACTAGTGTGACTTCTCCAGTAGCAGAAGGAACTTGTTCAAACTGTTTTTCTTTCGTCACACCCATACAGATTGCAAGAGACAATGCATCCCACGTTGCTACCAGTTTTTGATTGCGGGTAATGACTTCTGGCGTAACATACGCTTGGTAAGCTGGGTCTTGTTTCAACCGATCAATCAGATGTTGCTGAAATTCCTTCTCATTTTGCAAAAACGCTTCGACAATTTGGGTGGATGTGGGTGACTGTTTCCAATGAGTAAAGCGTTCGTATAACCCAGTGCCATGTAGAGATACCAAAAGTGCCGCGTAGCGTCCCATTGGCAGGGCAAGTTGTTTTGCTCCTGCCCATAATTTTGTATGTACTTCTGGAGCAACTTCCATGAAACTATGAGGATATCCTGTTTCAGGATTCAGGGTAGGAGTTGACTCCCAGGGAATCCAGCCAATGTCGTGCTGTTCTGCCCCCAAACAGACTGCTGCGTGAGGGGCAAAGGAACCGATCGCTGCATTTCCCCATACCTGAGCTAGTTGTCCCGCCACCCAGGCATGAGTGGGTTGAGTAATGCAAATCCGATTTTCGTCGATAGTACGATACAGCACGGCTGTCCCTGCTTGAACGCTTTCTACTATCAACACCATAAAGTGGAGCAAGGGAAGATGCCTTCCTGCTCTAGATTGACATTCAAGCTGATAAATAGTTCATGGCACCGCGCAGGTGAAATAGTGATACCCATTTAATTTAAGGATGTTGCAGATATGGTCAAGGCGCACTGCGCCTTTACAGAAATCGCTGTGTCACGAAATTTGTTTAAATCGGTCAGGACTTACGCAGATGTACTAAATGTGGTGGTCAGCTTAGCCCAATTTCATAGCAAGAGTGGGTGATTTGAGTTGCCCAATCAAATAGTGGGATAACAGTCTGCTCTTGAG
>NZ_JACJOV010000147.1:0-64233 GCF_014695745.1 Leptolyngbya sp. FACHB-671
TTGCAAAAGACCTCTCCGTTACCAGAAACGCCCTTGGAGATTGGGGATAGGATTTGAACACTATCCTAGAGAAGTTGGCTTCTCACTCAAGTCGTGCAACTTCGTGTCGCACTGCAGAATCATTCTGCCTATCTGCTTGAATTAGGATCTTAGGCGGAAAATTTCAGTCTATTAATAGTTAGCTGTCCACACACTTCCCCGATCAATCAGGCATGCCGACGGTTATCAACAAGCACGGTCTCGCTCGCCACATTCCCGAGCCAGTCAAACGGGCGGTGCGTCAGGCATGCGCTAACGGATGCGTGATCTGCGGTCGAATGCCCTACGAATACGATCATTTCGACCCGCCGTTCGAGGATGCCAAGGATCATCATGCCGTGGGAATTGCGCTGCTATGTTCGGTGCATCACACGGACCGAACGGCCGGGCGACTTAGCGTCGACGCTGTGCGGAAAGCGCGGGTGAAACCGTTCAACGCGGGAAGAGCCTCCGTGTGGTCCCACCATCTTACGGAGCAATCGCTCACGCTGAACGTTGCGGGAAATATCCTTCAGGGTCCGAGTGTCGGACTTTCGGTCAACGGTGCCATCGTGTTTGGCCTTCGCGCACCGGGAACCGTAGACGGTCAATGGCTCGTCACAGGATCGATCAACGACTCAAGTGGCCGTGAGACTCTCCGGTTTCGCGACAACGAGGTGCTTGCGGTTAATGGGTCATGGGATGTTTCGATGGAAGGACCCACGATCACGGTTCGACGTGGGACAGGCGACATCGTCGCGCAGGTCTCCTTTCGGACAGAGGATCAAGTGATCAGTTTGGAAAGGCTGAACATGCGGCTTGGCGGTGGGCATGCGCTTCATGCTAATCGGTCGGGCATCCAAGTGAGTGGTCCTGCGGTGAACTTCCAGGTCGGTGGGAACATCGTCATTGGGGCGACCGGATGTGCGATTCGTCTTGGACGAGACAGTGAACCGCCAAAGGATTTCGCAACACTCGCTATCAACTTCGCGGCGCTAGGTTCGCCTAACGACTGGCGGGATTGAAGGCACGTCCGTTTTGGCCGTCCAGCTAACGAATCGTTGCAGCTGACGGAGCGTCCCAGCGTCTATCGTGCGTCCAGAGTCTCGTGCGGGCCGCTCCGCAGCTGAACTCTGGCGTTAAAGCTTGTATCATTGCCGAAAATGAATTGAGACGGCAAAGTTTTCCTTGTAGTCTCCCTTCCAGCAGGACTTTGAGCCGTACTACAAGAGACAGCTCAAGCACTGTTTTCGGCAATGTTGCTATTAGAACGGAGTTTCACTGCACCACAGCTCTGCGTTATGGCTAATTCGTTCAACCAATTGTTCATCGCTTAATTGGGTCAATTCATCATTTGATATGGGCAATCCGGAGTGGATGGCAGTCCCCGTCAAAACAAAAATCAGAACTAGCGAGTTCAATCGCCGTTCTCAGTGCCAAAACCTCATGCACTGGCGGCAGCATAATCATGTTGCACCCGTCGTACTCACATCTCAGCATAAAGGCAACCTCACGGGCTGCCTCCTGGGTTTCAAAGAGTAATGGCAGTGGTCGCATTTCAAAATGCTAGCGCGGCAATGCTCCTTAAGTTTCGCTTGCAACAGGTCCTATAAACTGCTGAGCACTATCTATGACGACTCCTCAATTTCTAGTTTCTTCAAGCAGCCCGTCCTCTTTGAATAAGGTGCAAAATGAACAGCAATACGACAGCACCCACAAAGGCAACAAAGATAGTACCAGCAAGCCCCGGTAAAGGTGAGGCGATTCCCAGCGCTCCAAACAGCCAGCCACCAACGAAAGCACCCACAATGCCTACAACAATGTCTCCAAGCAGCCCGTAACCAATTCCACCAGCAACATAACTGGAGAGTATGCCTGCAATAAGACCGACAATCAACCAAGTAAGAAGATCCATGGTTTCTCCGACAGTACATCCTTAAATGGATGTCATCAATTGATGCATAGGTTGGGAAGTAGATGCATCCCCCTTCTGTTAGCTTTTTCTCAGTTTGAGGAATAGTGCGATCGTCAATCTTGTAGGGTGCGTTCCTTAATACAACTCCTGCTCTCCATTGATAGATTTCTGGAGACGCACCATGCTCATGCTTGAAGCAAGCGATCGCAGTCTAACAACGCCCATGCACGCCGACCATTGAGGAGTTATTTGTTGAAATTCAAAGGTCATCTGCGGCGGTTGATAGGTAAAGTTAGCTCTAAATACTTGTAGTCACCAGACAGGTTGGCTTGAGTACACAAAATCTATATTTACAGGGTTTTGGCTTGATTTTTTGGACTGTCTCCCTTTGTAGGGAAATACTATTGAATTACTGTTTTTCTAGCTGACAGTAAAGGTTGCCACCAATCTGGATGGTCTAAATACCATTGGGCTGTTTGTCTCAGTCCTGCTGTAAAAGTTATGGTGGGTGACCAGCCCAACTCACTTGTGATTTTGTGAATATCAAGGGCGTAGCGCTGATCGTGTCCGGGTCGGTCTTTCACAAAAGTGATAAGTCGGCGAGCCGGACGAACAGGTAGGTCAGGAGCCAATTCATCCATCACATCACAAAGGGTTTGCACCAAGTCAATGTTGCTCACCTGATTATCCCCCCCAATGTTGTAGGTTTCGCCAACACGTCCTTGATGAAGGACGAGATCTAATGCCTGACAGTGATCTTCTACATGCAGCCAGTCTCGAATGTTGCTGCCGTCACCGTAGACCGGAAGGGGTTTACCCAGCAGGATGTGGATACACATCAACGGGATTAACTTTTCGGGAAAGTGATACGGGCCATAGTTGTTTGAACAGTGAGTAGTCAGGGTCGGTAAGCCATAGGTGCGATAGTAGGCTCTGACCAGATGATCGCTGCCTGCTTTAGAAGCGGAGTAGGGGCTATTAGGAGCGTAGGCAGTAGTTTCAGTAAAGGACGGATCATTGGCACCAAGACTGCCATACACTTCGTCGGTTGAAACTTGGAGGAAGCGATGCGAAGCAGTTACCCCTTCGGGGTAATCGCCCTCCCTTTTCCCCCGCATTTCCCAATGTTGTCGAAAGGCTTCGAGTAAGGTGAATGTGCCTACCAGGTTCGTTTGAATAAAATTTGCGGGTGCGAGAATGGAGCGATCGACGTGAGATTCGGCGGCAAAGTGAGCAATGGTATCGATCGCCTCTTCCTGAAGCAATCGATCGACCAAGGCGCGATCGCAAATATTACCCTGCACAAACCGCAGGTTTGCTACCTCTTCCAAATCAGCCAGGTTTTGGCGATTGCCTGCATAGGTGAGCGCATCAAGGACGAGGAGGCGATCGCCTGGATACTTTTTGCACCAATAATGCACAAAATTAGACCCAATAAACCCAGCCCCTCCAGTAACCAAAATTCGCCGAGGTTGCCGCATGACTAGTAACTAGTGACGAATGACCTATATCCCATGACCAATATATATCTGTAGCCATACAGGTTAGGAGAAGAAAAGGGGTAGGGCTCAGCCTTACCCCTTTTCTTCTCCCAACTTGAGGAACCTGCGCCATATGTTGCACTCGATAAAGAACTGCCTCATCACAATTCCCATCCGTCATACTGTTGACAAGGGCGATAAGAGGAGGGGCAATGTCAAAAACGACCACCAATGATGGATTTTCTACTGGGCTAAAAGTCTGGATGCTGTTTTTGCTGACCTTTGCTCTGTTGGGCTATTCAGTCATACTCAGCATTTTTTTAGGTGCGCTGGCGGGGTTAGCCGCAGGCATTATTGCCTGGGGTTTGCAATCCAAGGAAACACCTGAAAGGAAATCGGGTGAACAACCTAAAGGTTCGGAAAGCGTATCTGCTCGATTAATTAGAGAGCGGTTTAGTCAGTTCCGTCTGGGTGTTGGCAACCAACAAAATCAGGATCAGCGTCAAAATGGCTTTAGACCCCGTTTATTTGGGCGCAAACGCCGTTCCCCTCGGACTCGACGCTAAGTAGTGTTTCAAGGGTTGTCTTTTTGGCAGGACGTATAGAAACAACCTGAGAGCAAAGGCTAGGGCCAAATTGGTAGTTGGTTCACCGCTTCTATAGTTTCAGCAAGGGGAGTCGTGCCGTCAGACTGAGGCGCTAAGCCAAAATAGCCCTCGTTGCCGTCATGGGCTTGAGAGCCGATGACTTGAGCAGCATAATCGCCTTCTCGTTTGGCTTGATTAAAAGGAGAACCGACTGTTGAGGGCCAGCGAGAGGCAAAGAGAATTGCGCCCAAATCTTCAATCCAGTCGCGCTGACCGTACAAGTGATACATTTGATCGACGGATTTGAAGCCATCTGTCCCAGAGAAAACGCCTCCGATTGAAACCATTGAAATTTCCGCGTTTAACCATTGGTCTAAATACTGTGATGCTCCCAGAGCAACCTGTGCGCCTCCACTTGTGCCGATTAGGATAACGGTGATTGGCTCTGAGGATGCAGGAAGTGGGCTTTCGGCTGACATTCGCTCTACGATTGCCGACGCGATTCCCTGGTTGTAGGCAATCCCGTAGCGATCATCTACAGAGATGGCAAACCGCCAGAGGTTGCGAATTTTGATCAGAATGTTTAGGTTTTCCAGCCAGCCGTCTGCTTCTTGGGCAAACCTCCAGAGGGGTGCAAGCAATCGGTTGCCGCCTAAGCTTTCGTTAGCCGCTGAGTAGGGAAAAACATCCCGCACGGCGACGCAATTAGGGTGCGCTTGAACTAGCTGATCAAGAAATAGCTCTTCACCAGGAGTAAGCTGGTTTGCTGAAAAGTCTCCTACCCCGGTGAGAAAGACGATGTAGCAGTTGCTTGAAGCGGCAGACGGTTCAGGTGTTGGGCGATCGCCTTCTGGCAAAGCAGGGGCATCTTTCCCAAGCCCTGCGAACTTGGCTCCTTGCTGCACCCACCAAATCAATGTGCCAACTGGGGCAAACACTCCCCACACCAGCAGAATTATTCCAGCAATGACCAACAGTTTTAGACTTCCGCCTCGCAACCAGAGCAAAATTTGCCCAACTAGCTTAAGCATGTTCAGTCTTTTCAGCCTTTAATGAAATACAGGAAATTAGGGCGATCGCCCCCCACACCGAAATTCGGTCAGCCATAGCAGTAGCTATTTAATTACAGCACTGCATCAATAACATCTATCTCGTGCCATAAGAACAGATTGTGAGTAAGCAAACCACCAAAACAGGGTTAGGCAGAACGCTTTGGAGAGCTTTGACGTTAAGGGCTGGGTTCTACGACAACGCTCACCACATTCCTCATGCCCATCGGCTAGCCCTTACCGTTGTGCTGCTTGCTGCGCTATCTCAACTGCTAGGCAGTTTGGTCATTTTGCTAATTAGCCGCACGACGCTACCGCTGATGGCACTGATTTTGCTGCTTCAGGGTGCTGCAATTTTGGTGGGCTACTATTTCTGGACATTCACAATCTGGAAATTAGGGCGTTGGTTTTACCGCAATACACCGGGCTATAGAGAATTGCTAAGCCCGATTGGCTTTGCTTACGCACCTCAAGTCTTAAACTTTTTGACGCTGATTCCCCTGTTAGGGCGACCCATTGAATTGGTTTTATCAGTTTGGAGTCTGTTAGCTGTGATTGTTGCTGTGCGTGAAGGATTGAACCTTAAGACTCGTAGCGCAACGCTGATTTGTCTGGTCGGTTGGCCATTAATTCAATTGGCGATCGGATTTATTCAAGTATTTAGGTTAAATGGTGGAAATTAAAAAGCTTGAGGATGTTTGAAAATCCAGTCGGCTTAATTCCTACTATCTCTATCAAGATTGAGGAAGATAACAAGAAATAGCCTAATTCCCATTATCTCTATCAAGATTGAGGGGGATAACAAGAGATAGAGGGACATAAAGAGAGCATGAGAAATCTCTATCTAAATAAGAGTCTCTATCCAAAGAAAGGGGCTTTAAGCAAAGGGCTATCTCATTCTGGACGAAGCTGTTCATTTCCATGAAAAATAGCACATGCAGATAGGACTCTTGAAAGAACGCCCTGTTTTCATCTTTGGAATGGGGCGCTCTGGAACGACGCTTTTGCGTCTGATGTTGACTGCTCATCCTCAATTTTGTGTTCCATCTGAATGTCTGTTTTTCGTTAGATTAGAGCCGAAATACGGTCATTTAGAGGATATTAGCGATCGCCTCGGCTCGTTTCTCGCTGACCTTTATAAGATTGAATCTTTCGCTGATTGGAAGCTAGATCCAGAGTTGCTGCGCCGAAACTTAAGCCAGTTTCCTGCATTAAATTACGCAACTGCTATTGCTACGGTTTATCGCACTTATCTTGAGCAAATCGGGTCTGATGCTCGCTTTTGGGGAGACAAAAACCCAGTTCACGTCTATTACACCGAGCAAATTCAAAAATACTTCCCGAATGCAAAACTGCTTCTGATCATTAGAGATGTTCGAGGAACTTATGGTTCACTCAAACGAACTGAAGAATCTTTCGACAACTGGCAAGGGTCTTGTCAAGCAAACGTTCTCTCAGTCACAAAGCAGTGGCATAAAGTGGTTGATCTGTCTGAGCAGCATAAGAATGACCCAAATTTTCACACCGTGCTATATGAGCGGTTAATTGAGAACCCAGAGCAGGAACTTAGGGCAGTTTGTTCGTGGCTTGGAGTAGATTTTGACGAATCTATGCTGCGATATTACGAGAAAAACGCGAAGGAAAAATTGGTGCCAACGGGTGAAAACGGTTGGAATGCCAAAACATTTCAACCTATCAGTAAAGGGCGCTTGAATAGCTGGCAAAATGAGCTAAGCCTAACGGAATTGGAAGCTCTAGAAAGCCTGAATCAGGGCAATCTGCAACGGTTGGGATATCAATGTGTGACGCAACCTTTTCGCTATCGCAGCCTGTTGAAAGTTCTGCCAGATTATGTAGACCATGCCTTTTGGCGGCTAGCTCAAATTGCAAAACTGCGCTCAAAAAGACAGAAGTTATACAGTGCTAGTCCCTCAAGTTAGAACAGAAATAGAATTTCTAACACCAATCTAGACAGGTTTCGCAACCTATCAATTTCTGTAGGGGCGCACTGCGGTGCGCCCCTATTGCGATGCGTCCTTACCCATATCTGCAACATCTGCAAATCAAATTCGTGAGAATTGCAGGAGACAGAGCTTCCTCATTTGCATTACAAAGCAGAGCTCAGTAACGAGAGTAAACGAGACTGCTCTAACGCTTCAGTAATTGATCGATGTGCTTTTGGGTGCGCTTTCGCAGCAGTTCACGTACACTAATTCCTTTTAATCCGGCTTCTTGATGTAGATGAACCAGCAAGGAGTAGTCACGCCGGACATGGTGGGTCGTGGAATGGGAAAGGGGACGGGCGATCGCCGTCGCTAAAGGTGGAGAAGCTGCTTGGGGTGTCCGAGGCTACTCTCGGCAGTGTAGACCACAACAAGCGATCGCTTCGATTCCATGTTCCGTTCAAATCCTCCAAATCCTGCACTTAAGCGGTATGCCATTTTGGACTTTGGATTTTGGATTTGGGTTCGGGAATGGGGAGGGGCGATCGCACGATATACTGCAACTCAATCTAACTGAACGCAGTCTAAGACTTCAGATTAAATCCGATAAACCATGAAAACGGCGATCGTTCACGAGTGGCTAGTCACTTACGCTGGGTCAGAGCGAGTCGTCGAACAAATGCTGGCTCTCTACCCGGAAGCAGATCTATTTAGCCTGGTTGAGTTTTTGCCGCCTGAGTTGCGATCGTTCATTCACCACAAACCTGTGCAAACGTCTTTCCTGCAACGTTTGCCTTTTGCCAAGACGAAATTTCGCCGTTATTTACCGTTCATGCCGCTGGCGATCGAACAGTTTGATCTGTCAGACTATGATTTAGTGCTGTCAAGCAGTCATGCTGTCGCTAAAGGCGTGATGACCCGCGCCGACCAACTTCACATCAGCTACGTGCATACCCCCATCCGCTACGCATGGGATTTGCAGCAGCAGTACCTTAAAGGCAGCAAGCTAGAGCGCGGAGCAGGTGCATTTTTTACCCATTTGGTGCTGCACTACCTGCGGCTATGGGATCTGGCGACCGCTAATCGGGTTGACTATTTCCTAGCAAACTCCCGCTACGTTGCCCGTCGCGTTTGGAAGACTTACCGTCGTCCGGCTGAGGTGATCTATCCGCCTGTTGCGGTTGATCGGTTTCAGCCCAAGTATCAGCGCGATGATTTCTACCTAATTTTGTCCCGATTTGTTCCTTACAAACGAGTGGATCTAGTTGTAGAGGCGTTTGCTCGATTAGGACTGCCGCTGGTAGTAATTGGGGATGGGGGCGATCGCCCCAAAATTGAACGCCTCGTCACCCCTAACATTCAGCTTTTAGGACACCAGCCGGATACTGTCGTCGCTGACCACATGTCCCGCTGCAAAGCCTTTGTTTTTGCCGCTGCTGAAGACTTTGGCATCGCCCCCGTGGAGGCACAAGCCGCTGGAGCACCCGTCATTGCCTATGGCAAGGGAGGAGTGACTGAAAGCGTGATTGCAGGCAAAACTGGCATCTTTTTCCCTGACCAGACGGTGGACAGCTTGGTTGAAGCCGTTCAGAAATTTGAATCAGGAATCTACTGCTTTAGCCCGGATGAACTGTGCCAAAATGCAGCGCGATTTTCTCCAGAATGCTTTCGTCAACAGCTCATTCAATTTATTGACCAAAAATGGACGAAATTTAGACGGAGGGATGCCATAGAGTATTAGCGTGAGGAGAAAAATCGAAATGCAGCTTAACCGTACCTTACAGCCTACTATTTCGGCTTTAAGTATATCCACGCGCTCGTTGCCTACCATTCTATTCATGATTAGTTCAGATCTGATGGCGCTAGGCGCTGCAGGTCTGCTCAGTATCTACTTGCGGCTATTTTTTGACGGCAGATTTCACCCCACCCTCTACCTTCAGCTTTACCCCGTCCTGGGTTTATTTATTTTTGCTTACGCCACCGTTGGGCTTTATCCTGGCGTTGCTATCAGTCCAGTAGACGAACTGCGCTGGACCAGCATGACGACTACCCTAATCTATTTGGCTCTGGGGGCAGCTATCTTCCTGTTTCGCGAAGGAGAAGTTTACTCTAGAGGCGTTTTTCTGATGGCCTGGGCGCTTTCTCTGGTGCTGGTGCAGCTAAATCGCGCGCTCGTCCGCCACTGTTTTGCAGGCAAAAAATGGTGGGGCTATCCTGTTCTCGTGTTGGGGGCAGGTAAAACCGGAGATCTGGTCATTCGTACGCTTAAGCGTCGTCCTGGAATTGGGCTAAAGCCTGTTTTGGTACTGGACGACGACCCTAACAAGCAAGGATCGCTGCACGATGTGCCTGTTGTAGGTGGCTTGGAGTTAGCCCCCATTTTGGCTAAGTCGCGTCAAATTCCCTATGCGATCGTGGCCATGCCTGGAGTTCCACGCGGCAGGCTGTTGAACCTGCTAGAACGCTATGGACATACCTTCGCCCATCTGCTGATCATTCCCGACCTGTTTGGCTTTTCTAGTCTCTGGGTTGCCGCCAAAGATCTGGGCGGCGTATTGGGGCTAGAGGTCCGTCAGCAATTGCTCTTGCCTGGTCCTCGCTTTGCCAAGTTTTTGATGGACCTGATTTCTACTCTGATTGGCGGATTGTTAATTTTGCCGTTCATTGGTCTAATTGCTCTGCTGATTCGACTTGATTCGCCTGGGCCGATCTTCTATGGGCAGGTTCGCATTGGGCAAGGAGGGCGTTATTTCAAAGCCTGGAAGTTTCGCTCGATGGTACAAAATGCTGACAAAGTGCTGCAAGAGCATTTAGAACAGCATCCTGAGCTAAAAGAATCGTGGGAAAAAAATCACAAGCTGATGGATGATCCTAGGGTTACGCGAGTCGGTCGCTTTTTGCGGCGCACTAGCCTGGATGAACTGCCCCAACTCTGGAACATCTTGCGCGGTGAAATGAGTCTGGTCGGGCCACGCCCCATTGTAGATGAAGAGATCTGGCGGTATGGAGACAAGTTTGCTCTTTACACCAAGGTTTCGCCTGGGCTGACTGGACTCTGGCAAGTCTCCGGGCGCAACAACATCACCTATGAAGAACGAGTCAATCTAGATGCCTATTACGTGCGAAACTGGTCGGTCTGGCTAGACGTTTATATTTTAGTTCGCACAATTTGGGTCGTCGCATTTGGGGAAGGAGCCTACTGAGGGGTCAATGGTCGAGAGTCAAGCCTTTCGGTTTTATCAAAAAGTTGCGCGATTCAGTTTTATTGGTTTGCCCTATCTCAGTTACCTGAGTTTTTTGGGATTGTTCTTCGTTCTTGTTTTTCTGATTAGAAATTTCTACAAGACCGTTTTGAGATCCCCAATTTGTATTAGTTTGCTGGCTATTAGCGGACTGATGATTTTAAGTTCTGCATTTGCTTTTAGTAGAGAGGAAGCTTTTCTACAACTGACTAACTTTTTGCCTTTTTTTGTCTTTTTTGCTTTTCTTCCCTTTCTATTCAAGGGTTCAGGAAAGTTAGAGCAGCTTGCAATAGATTTAGTAATTACTTCTATTCCAGTTAATATTGTTGCTTTTGTTGAATATCTGATCAAATCGCCCTATATTCCAGGTTCTATTCAGCGATGGCAATTTATTGATTGGCTTCGTTCTGCACCACATAAAGGCAGAGCAATGGTTATGTTTGAACATCCCAATGCTTTAGCGAGCTACTTAGTTTTAATTTTAGGGCTGGGTTTAGGATTGATTTTGCTGCAATCGGTGCAACAGAGAGGAGTTGCCGATCGCTCCAGAAAATTGCAGCGGCTTTATCCACCTGGTTGGCTCGTCTATGCGGCAGTTTATCTGAATCTATTAGGTATTTTTAGTTCCGGTTCACGCAACGGAATGCTGATTGCAATTTCTCAGCTTGTGGTCTTCAGCCTTTTTGTCAAAACGAATCGAACGGTTTTAATTAGCGGACTTTTAAGCCTGTTGGCAGTGGTGGTTGCTGCTGTGCTTGTGGGAATTGGCGGTCGGGCTGTTTCCCTGGAAGGGCTAACGGATGATCCAAGAGTCGGAGTTTGGCAAATTGCGCTGGAATTGATTAGGGAACGTCCGCTGTTGGGATGGGGCTTAGGAAATTACAAATTCCTTTATCCCGCTCGCATTATTGATCCGGTCTTTGACAAAATCTTTCATCCACACAACTTTTGGTTATTGCTAGCTTCTGAAGCTGGATTGTTGGTGATGGTTGGTTTGACGGTTGTAGTTGGCTACGTTTGTTTTCGGGCAGTGCACCTGTTGGTGACAAAGCAACTAGCGGCTAGCGATCGCCCCCTGATGCTCGGCTATCTCTTTGCCTTTTGGGGCTGCGTTGCCTTTGCCCTGTTTGACGTGACGTTTTACGATGCCCGAATTAATGTACTGAACTGGATTATTCTTGCGGGCATTTACTCGCTAACAGAATCATCCGTCGCCAAGCCGATCGCCCCTTCCATGCTCTGCTGAATGACCTGACGCTGCTCAGCATCGTAGCCCCAGCGATCCAAAAAGGCTTTGTATTCGCCCAACCCAGTAGAGGCGCTTTCGTGCAGCTTTTGCGCTTTCTCGATGATGGCTGCCAACTGAAGTTTCTCGATCAGGTAAGCAGTGCGCGATCGCACCCGATCCGACCCCTGCGCCATCTCCTCATTGCCGTTACGCCGATGAGTAATCGCCATTGCGGACGACATTGCCAAATTTTTCACCAGCAGGTCTGCCACGATCTCTGGCGACGTTTGCAATGCCTGCATCACCGCTTCTGCAGGGTGGTCAGCGATCGCCCGTTCATCTGACAAATAGGTGACAAAGAATCCGCGTGCCCCATTCATGCTGCCCACTAGGGCGGCGATCGCCTCTCCAGTTTCTGCCTCTGACAGTTTGCCCTGCTCCATTTGCGTTAGAAGGGATTGAGTAAGGGCGATCGCCTGCTCGAAGGTTAACTCTTCGGTGGACACGTCTTCTGGAGTCAGATTAGGTTCAGCCATATTCGATCCAACGTACTCTTAATGCCGATGGTAGCTCAGGACATTCTGGGACGACACCATAAGATGCACTTTTGGTAACGAAAGCATCAACCTGCCCATACCCAGGTAACAGCTAACAAAAGAAGCGGCGATCGCCGCTGCAATCCTAATGCAATCGCCTACAGAAGCAATGTGATGACTTACAGAAGCAATGTAAAGCTCGCAGAAGCAATGTGATGACTTACAGAAGCAAGGCGATGTTACACAGAAGCAGTGTGATGCCATACAGACGTAGTGTAATAGGTGCAAAAGCAATGTGATGGTTTGCAGAAGCAATGCAACCTGATTAATTGCTTTAATTCACTGCTCTGCTTTACTTTCAAGTGTCATTTACTCGGTTGTATGCGTTTTCCCCACTCTTTCCTTCTTCACTTCACGATCGCTGTACGGCATTGGCTGGGGCGATCGCTTCCCCTCGTCCTGCTCATCGCTCTGCTGCTGAGTGGCTGCCGCAGTCTGATTGCCGAAACTAAAGCCAGCAGCCTTTCTCAGATTGTGCTGACTTCGCTGCAAGACCCAGCTACCTTCAACCCAATGCTAAACCAGGAATTTCCCAGTATTTTTCTGTTTAGCTTTCGCGGGCTGACTACGGAAGATGGAGAAACAGGGGAAGTAAAGCCAGATCTGGCAGAGTCCTGGGAAATTTCTGAAGACGGACGACGGGTCGTATTCACGCTGCGGGAAGGGCTGCGGTGGTCAGACGGTGAACCGCTCACGGCAGACGATGTGGTGTTTACCATTCAGGATGTGATCTTGAATGAGAAAATTCCAACTGACAACAAAGACGACCTGAGAATTGGGGCAAACGGTGAATTTCCTCAGGTGCAAAAGCTAAGCGATCGCCAGGTTGAATTCTTGCTGCCAGAACCGTATGCACCATTGCTGCGGGCATTGAACGGACCGCCAACGGGGGTTGTAATTCTGCCAAAACACACCCTGCAAGGATCGGTCGAAACCTTAGATTCGCAGGGCAATTCTTTGTTTACCTCAACCTGGGCGACTAATACTGACCCCACTAAGGTGGTGGTGAATGGCCCTTACAAGATGGAGCGCTACACGCCTGGAGAACGCCTGACTTTTGAACGTAATCCCTACTACTGGGAAAAAGATGCAGCGGGGCAGCAGTTGCCCTACATCGACCGAATTGTCTGGCAGTTTATGGAGTCTACCGACACGCAACTGCTTAGCTTTCGCTCTGGCGATCTGGATGCGATTGGGGATGTGCGACCGCTGCGACCTGAGTATTTTGAGTTGCTGAAACGTGAGGAAGAGCGAGGCAAGTTCACGGTTTATACGGGAGGCGAATGGTCTGGCACAACGTTCATCACCTTCAACCTGAATCGCGGTAAGAATGCTCAGGGACAGCCTTTGGTTGACCCGATTAAGTCACGCTGGTTTAACACGCTGGAGTTTCGGCAGGCGATCGCCCACGCCATCAATCGCCCGCGCATGATCAACAACATCTTTCGCGGCATCAGCAAACCGCAAGACTCGCCTATTTCCGTTCAAAGTCCCTATTACCTGTCGCCAGAGCAAGGGCTGAAAGTTTACGACTATGACCTGGACAAAGCCAGACAACTGCTTCAATCCATTGGCTTCAGCTTTAACGCTGAGGGACAGCTCTTTGATGCAGACGGCAATCGTGTTCGCTTTTCATTTCTGACCAATTCAGGTAACGAAATTCGAGAGGCGATCGGTTCTCAAATCCGTGCAGATTTGGCTCAGATCGGCATTCAGGTTGATTTTCGCCCCATCAGTTTCAACACGCTGATTACCAGAGTCACTACAACCCGCGATTGGGAATGTTTCATGATTGGCTTTACAGGCGGAATTGACCCCCACAGCGGTGCAAACCTGTGGACGAGCAAAGGGGGATCGCACATGTTTAATCTTGGGCCACAGCCGGGTGAACCCCAAATTACAGGTTGGCAACCCAACGACTGGGAACTGGAAATCGATCGCCTCTTTACTGCTGGAGCACGAGAACTAGACGAATCCAAGCGCCAGGAAATTTACGGCAACTTCCAGCGCATCGTTCAAGAACAGCTACCCGTAATTCACCTGATACACGAAATTGCGCTCGTGGCAGTGCGCGATCGCATTCAGGGACTAAAGTACACAGGTCTACCAAGCTGGGGACTGTGGAATATCCAAGAGCTTAAAGTAGTAGATGAAAGGGATGAGAGATGAAGGAATGAGGGATGAAAGGGTAGAATCTATCCCGTAGGGGCGAACGGCCGTTCGCCTTTTAACTCGTTCCCAAGCTCTACCTGGGAATGCAGATTTGGAGGCTCCGCCTCCCCTCCTTCACGAGGCAGAGCCTCGCTGTAGGTATCTCCAGGTAGAACCCGGAGACGAAGATTTCCTTTCATCCCTCATCCCTCCCTCCCCGTGTCTCAACCCGAAGCTCTCCAAAATCTGCTCAACGCCGTCGCTCTGGGTGAAATCAGCCCAGAAAACGCGCTCGACAAACTCAAGCATTTCGACTTTGAACCGGTTGCCGACTTTGCCAAGATTGATCACCATCGATCGCTCAGAACTGGCTTTCCAGAAGTAATTTGGGGTCCAGGCAAAACGCCGGAGCAGATTGCTCACATCATGACCGCAATGCGGCAGCGCAACCCCGTTGTGATGGCGACTCGAATTACGCCCGAAGTTTACGAAAAGCTTCAGCCGCAGGTTCCTGGGCTACGTTACTTTGAGCTCGCCAGAATTTGCGCTTTGGTGCAGTCTTCTTCAGCAGATGGTGAAATGCCAGAAGTTCAGCATGAGGGGGCAATCAGCCTTCTCTCTGCCGGAACTGCCGACCTTGCCGTCGCCGAAGAAGCAGCCGTCACCGCTGAGCTATCTGGATTTCGGGTAAACCGACTGTGGGATGTTGGCGTTGCCGGAATTCATCGTCTCCTGAGCAATCGCCAAGTCATCCAGGAAGCGGATGTTCTCATCGTTGTAGCAGGCATGGAAGGCGCACTTCCTAGTGTCGTGGCAGGGCTAGCAGATTGTCCCGTCATTGCCGTACCAACCAGCATCGGCTACGGAGCCAACTTTGGTGGGCTTGCCCCTCTCCTAACCATGCTCAACTCCTGCGCCGCTGGAATTGGAGTCGTCAACATCGACAACGGCTTTGGCGCAGCCATTCTCGCCGGGCAAATTCTCCGCACCGCTCAGCGTCTCAAGGATCGTTAGGCGCAACGCTTGTCTTTTAGTTTGAGGGCGATCGCCTAATGTTGTTATTCAGGTGGAAGGTCAAACAGTACCGTTGTCAGATAGCGCTCTGCCCATTCATCACCAAAAGCCTTCTCTAAAACGCGGCGAGTTTTATCATTTTTCTGCTGTTTGGTGCAGTAATAGTGCTGTCCAGCAAAGATTTCAGACCGTTGCTCTGGCGTAGAAGGAGTAGCGATCGCCACCTGACAATGAACTTCTAAAAATGCTGCTACCCGTTCCAAAAACAGCGTTTCTTCTTCAGGATTACCTGGACGAATAAATAGACAAAATTCAGAAAAAATATCACCCCAATCTGGCAAATCACGCGGTTGGGAAAAAGAGATGTGGGGTAAAGCTTGTAATCTGGACTGATAGCTTTCGGGTAATGTGCGATCGCTACTTGTTGGAGAGAGGTCAACGATTGCCGCGCTAATTTGTCCTCGTCCACCTACCAAATCTGTGCCAAACATCGGCAGAGCGTAGTCAGGACGCGGAAACATTACACAATGCAGAATGTCTAGCGTTGTCCCCACTCGCGCCAGCTCCAAATGCATCTTGCGGAACTGGGGTGACTGATAGCAGCGATTCTCAATCGTCAGCCTTTCCCCTTCCAATCGTCCTTCCACGTAGCCCAAATCTTCAGGAAGTTGGTAAGGAGACAGATCCAGATGCTCTTGCCAGATTGCTTCAATGCGATTGGCAAGCCGCTGAATTAAAGGATGCTGTTGGGCGCGAATAGAGGTTTTAGTAATTTCTGACATGTGAAACAGGAGTTTTATAAGAAATTAAGTGCTTGATCCAGCTTAGAGGAATCTGGGATCAAGGGCAGCAGAGTCACCCTATCAGGTGATTCTGCTCATCTAAAAAAATGAGCTATAAATGACGCACAACAATAGGGGAGCAGCTACGTATGACACAATCCCAGCAAAACGCTCCCGGTGAAGTACTGCACGATCGCTACCAAATCCAGCAGCAGCTTGGTAAAAATGCTGGACGGCGAACCCTGCTAGCGCGTGACCTGCAAACCCAAGAGTTGGTTGTTGTTAAACTCTTGTCCTTTGACAACGATTTTGAGTGGGATGACCTGAAGCTATTCCAGCGGGAAGCCGAGACGCTAAAAGCGCTTTCCCATCCGGCAATTCCTCAATATCTCGACTATTTTGAACTGGAATTAACCTACGGTAAGGGGTTTGCCTTTGTTCAGAACTACGTAGAGGGGCGATCACTTGAAGAACATGTCCAGTCAGGACGCACCTTTAGCGAATCAGAAGCAAAACAGATTGCCCAATCCCTTTTAGAAATTCTCACCTACTTGCACGGACGACAACCGCCTGTCATTCATCGAGACATCAAGCCCAGCAACATTTTGCTCACTGACCGATCGGGCAACAGTCCGGGACAGGTTTATCTCGTAGATTTTGGCTCCGTCCAAACGCTAGCTGCAAGTCAGGGAGGCACCATCACCGTTGTTGGTACCTATGGTTACATGCCGCCTGAACAGTTTGGCGGATACGCTGCGCCTGCTTCAGATTTGTACAGTTTGGCGGCTACTTTAATTTATGTATCGACAGGCAAACATCCCGCCGATTTACCTCAAAAAGATCTCTGTATTCAATTTGAGTCAGAAGCTCAGCTTAGCTCCGCGTTTACCAGTTGGCTCAGTTGGCTCACAGCACCGAATTCGAGCGATCGCCCCTCCTCTGCTGAGCAAGCCCTAGAAGCATTGCAGCAACCTGCTCAAATTAGCCCCTATGTATTAGCCCCCAAGGAAGTCGTGCCGATGGGGGAACTGTTGTGGAACAGCCTTTGGCGCAGTTGCAGTGTGGGATTTGTGGTTGGAGGAGTGATTTCTGTAATCGATATTCTGTCCATAGTAATCCTGATCGGGTTAACTTCTGACGCAAGTGTTTTCAACATTCTCAGTATTTTCTCTTACGCTGCTTTGGGGGGCTTATTAGGTGCAGTATTGTATGGCTTACTTGCAGGAATTCCGGTTGGTTTTATAATTAGCATCTGGACGCGTCGGCAATACTACCCCCTTCACCACCCACGCAAATACAGACAAACGATCAAAGCAGTTGGTACTCTGACTGGCATCGCTGCGGCAGTGATAATTTTTTGGGGTTTCATCATTGCCGGGCTAGCACTTACAAATTCTGATGCTGATATGGCTTCCTATAATGTAATAACCTTGGTTTTGGTTACGGTAAGAGCCTTTTCGTCAGTTGTCTTGTGGGGATTGGTGGGAGGAGCGATTGGACAAAGTGTTGCTCAGTGGTATGAGCGGCGATCGCGCATTGGAGATCCCGAAGAAGAAAAGCCTCGTCGAGCTTTACCCAATTACAAACTTTTCTTCATCAATCGGAGCTAATTCTGCTTTGCAGTCTCATTCAGGCAAAGACTGGTCGCTACGGGTTTACGGTCCCAATTGTCAGACATTAACCAACATGACAGATTTTGCCAGGGAAACCTTACCCAGTTCTTCTCATGCAGCCTCCATTAACCTTCTCAATCAGGTACTGCATGGACGCTATCAGATCCAGCAGCAGTTGGGCAGGCGAGCCGGACGGCGCACCTTTTTAGGCCTCGATTTAAACACTCAAACACAGGTTGTACTGAAGTTACTATCATTTGGTAATGACTTTGAATGGCACGATCTGAAGCTATTTCAGCGAGAAGCCGAAGTTCTTAAGGCACTGTCTCATCCAGCCATTCCCCAATATTTGGATTATTTTGAGCTAGATTTACCTGGCTTGAGAGGTTTTGTGCTGGTGCAGACCTATGTAGCAGGCAAAACGCTAGAGGAACATCTGAAGGCGGGGCGATCGCTCAGTGAAGCGGAAGTCAAACAAATCGCCAAAGATCTGCTGGAAATCCTGGTTTATTTGCACGGACAGCAGCCTGCGGTCGTACATCGAGATATTAAGCCGAGTAATGTGCTGCTAGGCGATCGCTCTGGCAACAGTCCCGGTCAGGTTTACCTGGTAGACTTTGGCTCCGTTCAAAATTTGGCAGCAAGAGAAGGAGGAACCATCACCGTAGTAGGCACCTATGGCTACATGCCGCCTGAACAATTTGGCGGACGGGCAGTGCCAGCCTCAGATCTCTACGGCTTGGGAGCAACCCTGATTTATCTGGTGATAGGTAAGCATCCCTCAGATTTACCTCAGCAAGATTTTCGGATTCGGTTTGAATTTGCTACCAATGTTTCTCCAGACTTCGCAAGCTGGCTCAGACCTTTAACAGAGCCAAGTTTAGAAAAGCGGTTTGCCTCTGCCCAAAAAGCACTGGACGCGCTTGGGCAACCTAGCTCCATTCAGCAAATGGGATTGGGAGGGTTTGCTCAACCTGTTGGAAGCCAAATTTCGCTGACCCAGCAACCCGACTTTCTAGAAGTTCTGATTCCGGGAAAGTTTAGCCTCAGTCAAGTTGCACTGATTGCGCTATATACCTTGCTTCCCGCTCAGATTCTTACTGCAATTTCGATAGAAACGCCAGGATTAGCACTCCTTGGTTTGTTGCTGCTATTGCCTTTGCCCAAAGTTTTGTTTTCAGCATTTGGGCGAATTCGGCTGCGGATTGATCAACAGCACATTTCTATAACGCACGAGTTATTTGGCTTCAACTTCAAGCAAAAATCTAGTTCAAGACAAGACATTCGAGCAGTACACCTGATTCAATCAAAGCGATTTGGAGCTAGACCAAGGTTAGTTATCTGGACTGAAGATACAGCTCCAAAACCCCAAAAATATAGTAAATACGAGCTTCGCAAGAATGATTTGCTAGACCAGTGGGAACTGAAATGGTTAGCGCATGGGATAAGCGACTGGCTGGGATTGCCGCTGACCCGAAAGTAAGGAGAACCGAAAGGCTTGCTCTTTCCTTTCCGAATCGCCCTATAGTAAATGGGATAAAGGGCTTAACGATAGGAGATTCTGTATGGCATTAGGTTTAGGCTGGGCAGAAGTGAGCGTTATTGGAGTCGTCGCACTGCTAATTTTTGGCCCCAAAAAGATCCCAGAGCTTGGTAGCGCTTTGGGCAAAACCTTGAAAGGCTTTAAGGAAGAAATGAACCAGCCCTCAGAAGATGAGGAACAGGATTTGGATGAGGACAAATACTAAATGAATGATTAAAGGTAGTAAACGTTTGCTACCTTTAACCGTTCACCCTTTTATCCTCGATTAACGCCCAAGTTCAGTGTCGCTTCCTCTGCCTGCACTTCAACAGTTTGGAAGCCGTTTTGAGTGTTGGCAGCAGTTTCGACTGTCACGGTATAGTCGCCGTTGGAGTTACTGATGCTGGCAGTTTGGTAGGGAGTTGGCTGTTGTAACGGATGTCGAGCTTTAATCAGGCTAATGGCGCGACTGACAGTTTCCGGCAAAATGACAACTAGACCGCCTGAAGGCGCACTATCTAGAGCGGTATTCACTGCTTCGGTTTCATTCAGAATGACTTCGTAGGGGCGATCGCTTCCTCCTTCCTGAATGCCTTGAACAATCAGGGCGGCTGCATCACCCCGTGGACGACCTCTCGTGTCGTCGTCTTCTTTAACGATGATTCGGTCAAAGATATCGGCAGCGAGTTTGCCTAGCGTGATAAAGTCTTCGTCGCGGCGATCGCCTGGCCCACCCACAACACCGATGCATTCTCCGGGCCAGTTGTTGACAAAGCTGCCTAACGCCTCATAGCTGGCGGGGTTGTGGGCATAGTCAATCAAGGCATGGAATTCTCCCAGGTCAAATAGGTTCATTCTGCCGGGAGTTTGGTCCACCGATGCCTGGAAGGTCATCAGCGCTGCCCGAATACTTTCGATGCTGACACCCTGAGCAAAGGCAGTAAGGCTGGCTGCCAGGGCATTGGCAATCATGAAGGGAGCACGACCGCCCATCGTCAGCGGCACATGCACCGCTTGCTCGATTCGCAAGGTCCAGTCGCCTTTGAGAATAGACAGGTAGCCGTTCTCATAGACTGCTGCCAGACCGCCCCGTTGGGTGTGCGATCGCACCAATTCGTTGTCTGGATTCATCGAAAAGTAGGCAATCTGTGCTTTTACCCGTTGTGCCATTGCTGCAACGAGGGGATCATCAGCATTCAGAACAGCGTAGCCATTGGGTCGAGCTGTTTCTACAACAACGCTCTTGAGGTGTGCCAGGTCTTCTACCGTTTCAATATCACCAATTCCCAGGTGGTCAGCCGCGACGTTCAACACAACGCCTACATCGCAATAGCTAAACCCTAAACCCGAGCGCAGAATTCCACCTCGGGCTGTCTCCAATACGGCAACTTCTACGGTTGGGTCTTGCAAAATTACCTGAGCGCTTTGCGGACCAGTCGTATCGCCCTTTTCCACTAAATAATCTTGAATGTAAATGCCGTCGGTGGTGGTGTAGCCCACGACCTGTTGAGTTTGCTTAAAGATGTGGGCGATCAGCCGTGTAGTGGTGGTTTTGCCGTTGGTGCCCGTGATTGCAATGATGGGAACGCGGGTCGGAGTTCCGGGCGGAAACAGCATGTTGATTACAGGTTCTGCCACGTTGCGAGGAATGCCTTCGCTGGGGCAGACGTGCATTCGGAAGCCGGGGGCCGCGTTGACTTCAACAATTACGCCATCGGTTTCACGCAAGGGACGAGAAATATCTGCCGTGACGATGTCGATCCCAGCAATGTCTAGCCCAATGATTCTAGAAACTCGCTGCGCCAGCCAAATATTTTCGGGATGAATGTCGTCCGTGCGATCGACTGCAATTCCGCCTGTGCTCAGGTTTGCGGTAGCTCTGAGATAGCAGATTTCTCCGGCAGGCAAGACGGTGTCGAGATCATAGCCCTGGCGATCGAGCAGTTGCCACGTGGTGCGATCGATTTCAATCCGGGTGAGAATGTTGTCATGTCCTTCGCCCCGCCTTGGATCGCGGTTTGTCTCGTCTACGAGTTCTGAGATCGTCGATTTGCCATCTCCGATGACATGAGCAGGCACTCGTTCTGCAACCGCAACAACCTTATGGTTAACCACCAATACGCGATGATCCCGTCCGGTGTAGTAACGTTCAACGATGACCGCTTTGGAGACTTCTTTGGCTGCATCATAGGCTTCTTCTGCCAGTTCCCAGGAGTCAATATTGATCGTGATCCCGCGTCCGTGGTTGCCGTCTAGCGGCTTGATCACGATGGGGTAGCCACCTACGTCGGCGATCGCCTGTTCCAGTTCATCCAGGTAATAAATTACTGCTCCGCGAGGCACAGGAACACCTGCATCTTGCAGAATCTTCTTAGTGCCTTCTTTGTCAGAAGCCAATTCAACGCCCAAAATGCCAGTGAAATTGCTCAGTGTTGCCTGTACTCGCTTTTGGTAAGCTCCTTGCCCAAGCTGGATCATGGCACGAGAGCCTAGCTGCATCCAGGGAATATCACGGGCTTCGGCTTCTTTAACAATGCTTTCAGTACTTGGCCCTAGAGCTGCCTGGGCTCCGAGATCCTGCAAATCGCGTAGGTCTTGCTCCAGTTCTTTAAGTGAGTAGTGCCCTGTTTCAACAATGCTCTGGCAGAGGCGGAAGGCGGCTCTAGTGGCATAGCGTCCAGCTTGCTCGTCTATGTATTCCACCACCACCTGATACACTCCGGGGGTTGCGGTTTCGCGGGTACGACCAAACCCAACGGGCATTCCTGCTAGAGTTTGCAGCTCCAAGGCGATATGCTCCATGATGTGTCCCATCATGGTGCCTTCTCGTACCCGGCTGAGGAATCCCCCTCGGCATCCTGGAGAGCAGAAATGTTCAATCAGGCTGGGAAGCGCTTCGGTTAGTCCTTCGTAGAAGCCGGGAATTTCATTGGAGGGACGTTCTGCCAGGTCTTCTAAGTCCAGGCGCACTATCACCAGCTTTTGGTGTCGAATGCTCCAGTAATTTGGACCACGTAAGGTTTGGGTTTTTAGAATTCTCATAACAATGTTGGCGGCTCGCTTGGGGCGAAAAGGACGCTATTCAATACTGTCTAGTCTCAAGCTTGGGAAAACTGTTAGACCGTTCACGGTGAACAGTTTTGAGCTCAGGTGAGTTGAATTAGACTAAAATTTGGCTCACTCCTTAAGCCCTGGTCGCAAGAGCTAGCCGTTTGTTCATGTCGTAGCGATCGCCAGGACTGAGAATGTGAACTCTCAAATTGTGGATGCTGAGCGGATCGGTTGTGCCCACGTCAGATTGATTGGTGTGAGAAACGCTGCTGGGATCAATCACCGTAACCGTGCCTTTGCCGATCACCTGAAAGATGCCACTGTCTTCAAATAGGGCGCAGGTATCCTCATCAATGCCGATCCCCAGTTTGTCGGGGTAGATAGAGATCGCGCTCATCAGGCGCGCCATACGATTTCTGTTGTGAAAGTGCTGATCCACAATCACATCAGGAATGATGTTTAGCCCAGTCGCTAAATCTACTAAAGATCGATTTGGTGATTCGCCGCTGCCGCCGCCAGCAATCATGTGTTCTCCCATGACGGCAGCCCCTGCACTCGTACCAGCCAGAGTAATTTCACCTAACTGTGCCCGAACGCGGACTCTTTCCATAATAGGGGTATCTGCCAGCAACCCGCAGAGCCGAAGCTGGTCGCCACCCGTCATGAAAACGCCCGTACACTGCTCTAGGTAATCTTTCCAGTCAGGATTTTCGCTTTGTTCGCGATCGCGAATATCTAAAATTTCGATCGCTTTTGCCCCCATTTCCTCAAAAATGGTGCGATAGCGATTGCCAATCACGCTAGGTTCACGCGAGGCACAGGGAATAATAGCAATTCGAGCGTCAGTTGCCCCCGCTCGATTAAAAAAAACATTGAGAATTTGCCGTCCGTGAACTTTGTCTTCAGCACCGCCAATCACCAACACGGCAGCTTTTGTCAAATAAGGCATCCTCTGCTCATGGAATTGGGGTTCTAACTGCAGCATGAGATCGCTCCTGGGCATGAAGTTCATCAATCGCTCCAGTAGCTTACTAATTGAGATATTACCTCTATTCATCCTCTTGCTCCACCTTTGAGGTTTTGCACGATTCAGGATGCTTTTAAGCTGAGAAACACAGAACCGTTGATCATTCTACCCACTGCCTCCGCTATCTGAATTTAAGCAGAATACTAAGGGAACAGGTTTTCACCTGGTTGTCTTAGCCTGAACTAGAACTAGACCGACTCAAGCCGCTTCTGTTTCTGGAGCGTTACCAATACACACTATGACAAATATTTAAGCATAACTTAAGAGTTTCTTGAGTTTTTCTTATGGAAGGTGAGGAATTGGGAATTAAGGGTTGGGGATGAGGGATCAACCTCGTTCCCAACCCTAATCCCCGCTCAACACTGCTTCAACTTAATGAACCTAGGTCAGCCTCCTCGATATGCTTAGAGGTAATGGGATGTTCAGACATGATGATATTTAGATATAAACTGCTGAGGCGGATTGAATTGGAGAACCTTGTTACTTGACAGGCATTTCCCCAAACCGCTTCTGGTTTGCTTAGTGGCGTTCAAATGCGATCGCCTTATGGATGCGATCGCTCACAAACCTAATCCCCAACACCCGTGCGCTTTGACATCATTACCCTATTCCCAGACTTTTTTGCCTCCCCTCTGCAATCCGGCTTATTGGGCAAAGCTTTAGCAAAACAGATTGCAGAAGTACATTTAACGAACCCTCGCGACTTCACCACTGACAAGCATCGACGAGTCGATGACGAACCCTATGGTGGCGGCGTAGGAATGTTGATGAAACCAGAACCAATTTTTGCGGCGACTGAGTCGCTTCCGGTTTTGCCTCAACGAGAAGTGATTTTGATGACTCCTCAAGGCAAGACGATGAACCAGCCGATGTTTCAGGAGTTGGCGGCAGGCTACGACCAGCTCGTGATTATTTGCGGCCACTATGAGGGCGTAGATGAGCGCGTTTTGCACCTGGTTACGCGTGAGGTTTCGCTGGGAGATTTTGTCCTCACCTGCGGTGAAATTCCCGCTTTGGCATTGCTGAATGGCGTAATTCGACTCCTACCTGGCACGGTTGGCAAGGTAGAATCGCTCAAGGCAGAAAGCTTTGAAGCTGGACTGTTAGATTATCCGCAATATACTCGCCCGCCTGAGTTTCGGGGTTGGCAGGTGCCAGAAGTGCTGCTATCTGGCAATCATGCGGGGATCGATCGCTGGCGAAAAGAGCAGCAAATTCAACGTACCCGCGATCGCCGCCCTGACCTCTACGAAACCTGGCTTAACCAATCCTCCCCTGATCCGCGTGGACTAGAGTGACTCCATGGCAGCAATCAAGCTTTTTATTCTGGCTGGGCAAAGCAACATGGTGGGGCGGGGAGAACTTACGGAACTGCCCCAAGAGCTAAAACAGCCAAACTTTCAGGTATTATGGTATGGCTCTGATGGATGGCGACCGCTCAGCCCGCCTACCGAGCCACTGCCCTGGAGCAGCAAATACCTGGAGCTTCGATTTGGCATGGAGGTTTCGCTGGGGCGATCGCTCTCCGAGTCGCTCTATCAGTCTGTCGCCATTGTCAAATATGCGGTTGATGGTACTGATCTAGGGGAACAGTGGCAGCCTCAAAACTGTACGCTCTACTGCGCCATGCGCGACCGGGCGAATATGGCGATCGCTGACCTGAAAGACCAGGGCTATGAGGTAGAGGTCGCAGGCTTCTTCTGGATGCAAGGGGAGAGCGATGCCCTTTATCGTCCCTGGGCAGTTCGCTACGACAGAAATTTGGCTCGGCTATTTGCCCAAACTCGGCGCGACTTTGGAGCTGATCTGCCGATTGTTTATGGCATGGTGTCAGGTGATCCCGAGCGACTGCCGTATCTGCAAACTATTAGAACAGCCCAACAGCAGCTTGACCAGCGCGACCATCGGGCGATCGCCGTTGAGACTGAAAGCTACACTAAGTCCGATACAATTCACTGGAACACAGCCAGTACACTCAAAGCTGGAGAAGAATTTGCCTCTGCCTGGTTGACATTGGGCGAACCTCAAACGCCTTTGCCCTTCACCCCTCAACCCCAGTTTGTAATGGGCTTAGCTGCGTTTGTTCTTTTGCTTATAGGGGCAGCTGTCTTCTCCTGGTCTGCTCGAAAAGCTAAGGCTTGATTTTAGGAGTGTTTCAGTGTCAGTTAATCTTCGGATTGGAAATGGTTACGACATTCATCAGTTGGTTCGCGATCGCCCCCTGATCTTAGGCGGCATCAAAATTTCCCATGAATTAGGACTGCTAGGTCACAGCGACGCAGATGTGCTGACTCACGCGATCATGGATGCGATGCTGGGAGCACTAAGCCTGGGTGATATTGGGCATTATTTTCCCCCAACTGATCCTCAATGGGCGGGTGCAGATAGCTTATTGCTACTGGCGCAGGTCAACCAGTTGATCCAGGAGCGGGGGTGGCAGGTGAGCAATCTAGATTCGGTGATTGTGGCAGAGCGCCCAAAACTCAAGCCGTACATTCAGGCAATGCGCGATCGCCTTGCCGAAGTTCTAAAACTTGCCCCCGACCAGATTGGGATTAAGGCTACTACCAATGAAAAGTTAGGACCCGTTGGGCGAGAGGAAGGAATTGCTGCTTACACGGTTGCCCTGCTAGAGAGGCAGGGCAGTTAAAGAGTCTGTTTGGGTATAGTAGAAGACGAGTGTAAATTTTTAAGACCTATATGGCTGCCAATCTTGCTCAGGCTTCCGCTCAGATAGCAGCGCAGGATGCACCAGCACTAAAGCGCGTCTTTGACACGATCACCCTAGAGAGCTGCCCACGCTTATACAACTTCCACATGCACACTGTCTGCTCAGATGGCAGGTTGCAGCCTGAGCGGTTGATGGAACAGGCGATCGCTCTCGGTCTAAAAGGACTAGCAATCACCGATCACCACACGGTTAAGGGCTACTATGCTGCGCAAGAGTGGCTACAGTGGTACACGCCCGAATTAGCTCAGGTCGGTTCTGTGCCCCGCCTCTGGACGGGCGTAGAAATTAACGCTGGACTATTAGAAACCGAGGTACACATTCTTGGTTATGCCTTTGATCCGACTCATCTAGCACTCCAGCCTTATCTAAAACGAGAGTCTAGTACCGGAGATCACTACCAGGCGGAGCAAGTCATCCACGCCATTCAAGCGGCAGGTGGTCTGGCAGTGTTGGCACATCCGGCTCGCTATCGGCGATCGCACCACCAACTGATACCTGAAGCAGCCCGACTGGGGATTGATGGGGTGGAGACATACTACGCTTACAACAACCCTCAACCCTGGAAACCTAGTCCAAAGCAAACGCAAGAAATAGAGCTATTAAGCAAGACCCACAGTCTATTCAGCACTTGTGGCACAGATACCCACGGTCTGAGCTTATTACAACGGCTTTAAGATCAGGTTAAACTTTCAGCCGTTTTCGTAACATGGTTGGCAAAGTGTAACCCAAGGCTGCTAGAGGTTTTTAAGTATTGAAAGTAAGCCTAGAAAGTCGTGTCAATTTGATTTTTGTTTGTGGCACAGGCTGAACGTGCCAGGAGTTTATTAGCGAGAAATTGCTTGAATCCTCTTTTCTGTTAAGTAATTTTAAGCGATTCTTATTTCCCTGTGTTATCAGACGGTCGCAGTCGTGGCAGATCGAAGGCATCTACTGCAGAATCTTGGCGAAATTAGCGTCAGCAAAAAGGCACTTCCTGAGAAGTGCCTTCAAATTGGATTGAGTAAAGCTGATTTAATAAATCTAATGATAAACACACAGCTTTTTTAGAACAGCTCTTTTCTAGGGTAAAGCGCCACTCTGCATGGTGATAATGCCAATTACTCCTACGCTGGCTAGAGCGAATAGAAGAACCATGGAGATGGATTGTCCCAAATGTTTTGAAGTTTTCATAAGTTTCTTACCTCTTCCTTAATTTTTTAAGAATGTTCCTCAGAATACCAAAGAACTTCTTGGGGCGAAATGAAACAGGTAGAAACTTAAATCAACTTAATCTTTCTTAAGATTTGCGATCGCTCTAACTCACAATTTTTAAGCCAAAACTTTGCTTTGCGATCGCTCCATTCGCCCCATGCTCTAAATGAATTCGCTATAGTGCTGCAAACAGTTTGAGTGGGCGAATGTTGGGGCAGTCGTGAAAAAAGTTGGATTTATTGTTTTTGCAATTCTCTTAGGAGTTGGTTTGGGAGCGCTTGCAGCAATTTCCCTCTCTTGGCAGCAAGCAACACAGCTACCGGAGTGGTATGACAGTCAGAAACAAGCAACTAATCTAGACGCAACGGAAAGCACGATCGCCAGAGATAGAATCATTCGAGGAATAACCACAACTAGTAGCAGTGGAATCACCCGCATTGATGGTGAACTCAATGCAACAGATATTAATCAGTTAGTTGTGGGAGCGATCGCCACCAATCCCAACTACCGTCCTGTTTTGGAAGGAACCAGAGACATTAATACGACCATTCAAAACGGTCAGGTGCAAAGTGGAGCCGTGGTTAATCTGTCTGAAATTCCAACGGAGCAACTCAACCCCACAGAACGAGCTTTATTGGAGCGGCTTTCCCAAACCTTCCCTGCTCTAGCAGACCGAGAGATTTACCTTGGCATTGAAGGACAACCCAGCTTTGAGCAGGGGCGCTTGTTGTTGAGTGAGGATACGGTTATTCGCGTGGGCGATCTGAGGCTAACGCTCGACCAACTCCAAAGCCTGTTTGGAGTCTCAAGAGAACAGATCGAGCAGCAAATTAACCAGAAGCTTCAGCAAGAAGGACTGGATCTAAGCATAGTTGAGTTTCAGGGTGATAGCGCTGTGGTCAGAGGAGAAGTGCGATCGCCCTAAGTTACTCGTAAACTTCAATCACTCATGCACTACAACTGGGGTGCCCATCTCTGTCCAACTAAACAACCACTCCGCATGATCGACTGCAACATTGACACAACCGTGGCTCATCGGCACGCCAAACTGATTGTGCCAGTAGGCACCATGAATTCCATAGTTACCGGAGTAGTACATCACAAAGGGCACATCGGGAATGTCGTAGTCATCTCCTTGCATTCGTGCAACGCGATGCATCGACTGGATTTCAAATGTGCCCGTCAGAGTAGGAGTTGCGTCTCTGCCCGTTGAGACAATCACCGCCCGCACCGGATTGCCGCCTTCCCAAGCAATCAAGCGCTGTGTAGACAAGTCAACCTGAATCCAACGTTGGCTCGACTGCTGTAAGTCGTACATGCGAGTAGCGATCGCCTCTGCATTGTCAGATGGCTCGACCGCCAATACTGACCCAGATTTTGCTCCAGCAATGGAGAGTGCTAGCGCCAATGCCGTAGTTAGGGAAACCTGAACCCCAAATTTTCTCAAAGATAAGAGTAAGCCAGGACAGGTGAAGCGTTTCATATCAAGATTTGCAACCAATGCTATGAATAGCGACCTGTTTCAAAACACAAAATGTTCCTACAATTGCGTTTCTGCTAGAAATCTTCACTTAAGCCGTGTTGAACAGGTTCTCTAATACCACTTCCAAACATTAGAGCTACCAGAAATAGCGTCACAGATGGAAGGACATCCTGCGAGACGAGGTGCCCTTCCATCTGTGGCTTGTTTTTATAGAAACGGTATAAGAACACTGAGCAGGGTTCATTGTCCTTGACATGAAGAGGCTGTTCTGAGGAAGCAGGCTAAGTAAAAATACTAAAGAAAATCTGAAGAATACTTCGTTGGTAGGAGGCAAAAAGCGGGTTGAGGTGAGAAGATCTTCAAAAAAGCTCTTGACAGTCGTTCTTTCTATATATCGTGACTAAGTAATAATTTTCATGGACTACTCGCCCCTATTTGGTAGATCTTCCAAAGTTGATCGCGTTCTCGTTGTAGACGATTCGCCCGACAACACGTTTTTAATTCAAGCAATTTTGGAGGAAGAGGGATATAAGATCGACGTTCTCAACAATGGCAGCGATGCTCTCGCCTACATTAATGCGTCTCCACCCGATCTGCTACTGCTAGACGTGATGATGCCAGGAATGGATGGCTTTGAGGTAACACAGCGGATTCGTAAAAACGCTAAGCTGCCGTTTATTCCAATTTTATTGATTACGGCTCACGACCAACCCCGTGTGTCGCAAGGGTTGGATATTGGTGCAGATGATTTCATTCGTAAACCCGTTGAGTTTGATGAACTGTTAGCCCGGGTACGATCGCTGCTGCGACTCAAGCACAGTGTTGATGAGCGAGATCAAATTGCCCGTCAGCGTGAAGATTTTGTCTCGCGTCTTACCCATGATCTGCGGACTCCACTTGTAGCAGCAGACCGGATGATGTCGTTGCTGCAGCAGGGGGCGTTGGGCGAGTTGTCTCCTGAGGTCATAGAGGCCCTGGCGACCATGGAGCGCAGCAATCAAAATCTGCTCGATATGGTCAATACCTTGCTTCAGGTTTATTGCTATGAGGCAGGACGGAAGACGCTTAGCCTGACCCCAATCGATGTGCGCCAACTGCTTAAGGAAGTTGTGCAAGGGCTGATGCCGATCGCCCTCGATAAGGGACTGGCTCTGCAAACGAATCTTGCCAACGATGATAAGCTGATTGAGCTGCGGGGCGATCGCCTGGAACTACACCGTGTCTTTACCAATCTAGTTGGCAATGCGGTCAAGTTTACGGACACTGGCTCAGTCACCGTTCGACTCAGCACCACCGTTCACGTAAAGGCAGACCAATCGGTTGAATCTTGGGTCAAGGTAGAAGTCGAAGATACTGGCCCAGGAATTTCGCCAGAGTATCACAGCTCTTTGTTTGAGCCGTTTCGCCACGGCAACCACAAGCGATCGGGTAGTGGACTGGGGCTACATCTTTCTTGCCAAATTATCAAAGCGCACCGGGGCACCATTGAGGTTGAATCTCAGTTGGGCAAGGGTAGTCTGTTTACGGTGGAATTGCCGACTCATCTCTAGAACAGATCCGCTTTGTCTACCTACCAAAATTTTGGTGGAACCTGTCACAATTAAGGCGATTCCCCTTTTTGAAGTAGGTTGAGGCAGCATGGTGCAGTTAGCGACCAGTCAGGTTCACGAACTTGTGCAGCAGCAGCGACAGTTTTTTAACAGCGGCAAGACAAAATCCGTTGACTTTCGCATCGCTCAACTTCAAGCCTTGAAGCAGGCAGTCATCGATCACCAGGCTGCCATTTTGAGCGCCCTTGCAGAAGATCTGGGAAAACCGGAGTTTGAAACGTTTGCCACTGAAATCGGCGTAACGCAAGAAATTGATTATGCCTTGAAGCATATTCGCACTTGGGTTAAGCCCAAGAGAGTAGCCGCACCGTTTACGCAGTTTCCTGCGGTGGCAAAGATTTTGCCAGAACCTTTGGGGGTTGTACTGATTCTCGGACCCTGGAACTATCCGTTTCAACTGATGATTTCACCGCTGGTGGGTGCGATCGCCGCTGGCAACTGTGCCCTGCTAAAGCCATCTGAAATTGCCCCAAGCACCTCTCGGCTAGTCGCAGAAATCATCCAAAAAACCTTTGACCCTGCCTTTGTCAGCGTTGTAGAAGGCGGTGTAGAGGTCAGCAAAGCTGTTTTAGTAGAAAAGTTTGACCACATCTTTTTCACAGGCGGTACGGCGATTGGCAAAGTTGTCATGGCTGCGGCGGCTCAACATCTGACTCCTGTAACACTAGAGCTAGGCGGCAAAAGTCCTTGTATTGTCGATCGCAACATTTCCTTGGAGGACGCTGCCAGACGGATTGCTTGGGGCAAGTTTATCAATGCGGGTCAAACCTGCGTTGCACCCGATTATCTGCTGGTTGATCGCCAGGTTAAACCTGCCCTGCTGACCGCGATTCAAACTTGCATTCAGGAATTTTATGGAGAAGATCCGGCTACAAGTCCAGACTACGCCAGAATTGTAAGCCCCAAGCAGTTTTCGCGACTAGCAAACCTTCTGCAGAGTGGCAAGATTCTGATTGGGGGTAAAACAAATGAGCAGGAGCGTTACATTGCGCCAACTTTGATAGACCAGATCTCACCCGATGATCCGGTGATGCAAGAGGAAATTTTTGGGCCAATTCTGCCAGTGATTGAGTATGAAGATATCGGCGAGGCGATCGCCCTGATCAACAGCAAATCCAAACCTCTGGCGCTCTATCTCTTTTCACGTGACAAACAGCTACAGCAGCGAGTGCTTCAAGAAACCTCCTCTGGTGGCGTTTGCATCAATGACACGATCATGCATATTGGCGTTCCAGAACTTCCCTTTGGCGGCGTTGGCGATAGCGGAATTGGCAGCTATCATGGCAAGTCCAGTTTCGATACCTTTTCCCATCACAAAAGCATTCTGCAAAAATCCTTTTGGTTTGGGCTCAAAATTTTATATCCACCCTATGCAGGCAAACTCGACCTGCTGAAAAAAGTCTTCAGTTAATCGAGAAAAACTAATATGGCTCAAGAACTGACGCTGATTGTTGAGATGGTTACGGTTCTTGGAACTGCAACGCTGGGAGGATACTTAGCCAACCGACTTCATCAGCCTGTACTGTTGGGCTATCTGCTGAGTGGAATTGTCGTTGGACCAGCAGGTTTTGGGCTGGTCAGGTTAGAAGGCGACATCGCAGTTTTATCTGAGGTCGGAGTCGCACTGCTGCTTTTTACTCTGGGAGTAGAATTTTCTCTGGCAGACTTGCTGCAGTTTCGACGCATTGCCTTGGGGGGCGGCTCAATTCAAATTTTACTGACCACGTTGTTGGGAGGTGGATTAGCCTATGCGACAGGTTGGGTAGATACCGTTCCGACTGCCATTTTTCTGGGAGCCGTGCTTTCTCTCTCCTCAACGGCAGTCGTGCTAAAAAGCTTGATTGAGCGAAACGAGGTGCAGACAGCCTACGGGCAGGTCATGCTGGCAATGCTGATTGCCCAGGATTTAGGTTTAGGGCTTATGCTGGCCGTTTTGCCTGCTTTAACTCAACCGCCAGAGGCGATCGGCGGTGCACTGATCAGCGCCTTGGTGAAATCTTTATTTTTTATAGCCATAGCACTAGTTGTGGGAATATGGCTGATTCCGCTGATTATGCGGCGGGTGGTCAGAACGGGCTCCCAGGAAGTGTTCATTCTGACGATTTTTACCCTTTGTCTGGGCGTAGCGCTGCTGACTTCAGTGTTGGGTTTGGGGATCGCAATGGGCGCTTTCGTAGCAGGGCTGATGATTTCAGCGGTTGAATACGCAGACCAGGCGCTAGATAAAGTTTTGCCGATGCGCGATGTGTTTTCGACGCTATTTTTTGCCTCGATTGGCTTGCTGATTGATCCCCTGTTTTTGCTGGAAAATATTTGGGTGCTGCTGGGGTTGGTGGCGATCGCCATGATTGGCAAAGCCTTGATTGTGACTGGTGTTGTCCGACTGTTCGGCTATTCTCTTAAAACATCACTCACGGTAGGACTAGGGATTAACCAAATTGGAGAATTTTCCTTTGTTCTGGCAGGAGTTGCCCAAAGTCTAGATTTGTTTTCGCCCCGACTCTATGGACTGACTGTTGGCACAACCGCTGTAACACTCCTGGTTACGCCATTTTTTCTCAAAGCATCTCCTTATCTTTTCAGCACTCTAGAAAGATTGCCGCTGGTTGGCTCAATGCTGCGCGACAGTCAGGCTCCTCGTGCCATTGCGGTTGACGCAGGCATCTCTAACCACATCGTGGTGGCAGGTTATGGCAGGGTTGGGCAAACACTCGTGCGGCTCCTGCATTCTCAAGGGCATCATGTTTTGGTGATTGATAACAATGAGGCGACTGCTCAAGCTTTGCGAGATCAGGATATTCCCTACCTTTACGGAGATGCATCCAGTGAGCTGGTGTTGCAAAAGGCGTATCTACCTAAGGCAAAGGCATTAGCGATCGCCCTACCCGATCCCCTAGCCACCCGGCTGACACTCAAGCGGGTGCTAAGCTTGGCTCCCGATCTGGACACGATTGTGAGAGCGCACGTTAACCAGGAGATTGACGTACTCTACCAACTCGGAGCGCAAGAGGTCGTTCAGCCTGAGTTCGAGGCGGCTTTAGAAATGGGAGCGCATCTGTTGCTTAATTTAGGCAGTCAGCCTAACCAGGTTCTGAAAGTAATTAATACCTATCGCTCTAGGCGCTATCGCGACATTGTGCCCGAACGAACGGAACTGGTCGTAACTGACTTAGAAACTGCAATGGAAGGGCTTCAAGGGGAATGGCATACATTAATGCCAAGTTCTCCCTTGAATGGGTCAACGCTAGCAGAAGCTGACATTCGGCACAAGACTGGTGTGACGATCATGGCAATTCGGCGTGGCAGGGAGGTAAACCGTTATCCTGGTGCAGACACGCTGCTGTTGGAGGGCGATCGCCTGCTTGGAGTCGGCAGCATAGAAGAACGAACCGCTTTTAAAGCACTAATCAGCGGCAAAGGTTAACTCATCCCTCATCATTCGCCAATGTCTCTAACGACTCTTGCTGTTCTTCCTCAACGGAATAAATGCTTTCTGTCACATAGGGCAGACTAGCGCCTCGCAAACCTCGTCTGATGCGGTCTGGGGTTTCTGGAAACGTGACAAACAGCGGATGCGTCTCATCAGCCCCCTCGCTCAGAATGTGTCGATGGCGAGGGGGCATCATCCACTCATACCCTTTGTCGAGCCAAATTTGAGTTTGTCTCCAACGACCCAGTAGTTCTGAAAAATCTTCTTGAGGTCGATGGATAAAAACAAAAATTTCTACGCCCGTCTTGATTTTCCACTCTGGATCGCACATCAAAATACCAACGTCACAGGGCAGCCGAACCATTTGTCCGGCTGCAATGCTGACTTCTGTTGCACTGATTGCAGGTGCTGCATCCCGAATCCGAACGATGGGAAGCGGAATCGTAATCACGCTCTCGCTGGGGCGGCGCATACTGGGGATCATTTCTAGATAGGGGCGAAATCGCTTGAGTAGGGCGATCGCCCCCAAGTGGTCACTATAGTCCGCCAGAGACTCTTCGTAGTGAGATTGTCGAGTCATGGTTTGATGAATTAGTTGATTGCGTCCATTACCTTAAACATCGGTAAGTACATCGCAACCAGAATTGAACCTACCATGCCGCCCAAGACCACGATCATGATCGGTTCCATAATGCTGGTCAACGCTTTGACGGCTTGCTCTACTTCATCCTCGTAGAAGTCTGCCACCTTCATCAGCATCGTATCGATTTCTCCAGTTTCTTCACCGATACTGATCATCTGAATTGCCATGACTGGAAAGACCTGCTCTTTCTGCAGTGCCAGACTGATCATGCCACCAGACTGTACTTCCCGTTTTGCTTCATCAACTGCGTTTGCAATCACCTGATTTCCTGCGGTATCTCGCACAATTTCCAGAGCCGTCAGAATGGGAACTCCAGATCGAGATAAAGCACCAAAGGTACGGCAGAAACGAGCAGTGGCAGTTTTCTGGATCAAGTCACCAAACAGAGGCATCTTTAAGAAAAACCGATCCATCGTTTCCCGTCCAACCCGAGTACTATAGTACTGCCGATAGGCAAACGCTAACACGACCAGAATAATGATTAGACCAATCACGTAGGTGGGCGTTCTTAAAAAGGCGCTGATCTGAAGCATCACCTGAGTAAATATAGGCAGCTCTGCGTCTAGCTCATCGAAGATGCCCGCAAAAATGGGTAGCAGGAAGACAGTCATCCCAATAAAGACGGAGATCGCAATCACTCCTACTGCGATTGGATAAGTTAGTGCAGACTTAATCTGGTTTTGCAGCCGAGAAACGTCCTCTAGCAACTTTGCCAGACGATTCATGACTTCATCCAACACCCCCCCCACTTCTCCAGCCTGCACCATACTGACATAGAGATTGTCAAAACATTTAGGGTGCTTTCGCATCGAGTCTGAAAGGTTAGTACCCTGCTGCACGTCTGAGCTAATCTCTTGCAACGCTTTCTTAAGTTTTGGATTAGGGCACTGATCAGACAACACGCCTAACCCTCTCACCATTGCCACGCCAGCATTAATCAACACTGCAAACTGACGAGAAAAAATTGCTTTGTCCTTGATTGAAACGTTGGTTAAGGCAGTTTGAAGCTGGCTCAGATCAACGTTCATGTTCAAGCCCTGATCTTCAGTCAGTTCTTGAACAAACAATCCCTGCTCCCGCAGCGTAGAACGCGCTTCAGCGGGAGTGTCTGCCATAATTTTTTGCCGTCTTGGGTTTCCTTTAGCGTCTCGTGCGCGAACAACGTAAGTAGGCATGTCTCACCGTCTGAGTAAGTAAGGGGGTGTGAAGAGAAGAGGACAAAAAGGGAATAATGGGGAGTTTACCCAGATTCAAGCCAATTTTGTCACCCTAGTAAAGATTGGTTTCCGGTGCCAGGATTGTCTCTGAGGTGCAGGCTCAATCCCTGGAGAGGTCTAACAATCCTGGCACGTTGCCAGGTTATCTGGGGTTAGCACCCGCATAGTTATTTGGCTTAGTTGGAATTGGCGCACCAGTACCGCCAATCAAGCGTTGCAACTCGTCTGGTCGAGAGGTTCTAGACATAGCGGATTCAAAGGAAATCAGCCCCGCTTTATATTGATCTGCCAAAACTCTTTCAAGCGTTTGCATTCCCAACTTACCGCCCGTTTGAATTGCTGAGTAGATTTGAGCGGTTTTGCCCTCTCGAATCAAGTTGGCGATCGCCGGAGTCACAATCATGATCTCCTGGGCCATGACCCGCCCAAACTCGTTTGGCTTGGGATTTTTTCTCGACACCAAAGTCTGGCTAAACACCGCTACCAAGGAGTTAGAAAGCTGAACCCTGACCTGCTGCTGTCGCTCCGAAGGAAACACGTCGACCATGCGGTCAACGGTTTGGGACGCCGAACTGGTGTGCAGAGTCGCAAAGACGAGGTGTCCAGTTTCAGCAGCGGAGATAGCCAGAGAAATGGTTTCCAGGTCACGCATCTCTCCAACCAAGACGATGTCCGGGTCTTCCCGCAAAGCAGCTCTTAGCGCGTTAGAAAAACTCTTGGTGTCTTCGCCCAACTGCCGCTGGTGGATCAGACTCTTGATCGGTTCGTAGACAAATTCAATGGGGTCTTCAATCGTTAGAATGTGTTCTGCGCGAGTCCGATTGATCAGGTCGATCATCGCTGCCAGCGTTGTTGTCTTACCAGAGCCAGTAGGACCAGTCACCAGAATCAAGCCTCTTGGCTTTTCTGCCATTTCACGCACTACATCTGGCAACCCAAGCTTCTCAAAGCTAGGAATTTTGGAGCTGAGCGCCCGCAAACAGGCGGCGTAGGTTCCTCGATCTTTGTAAACGTTTACGCGAAAACGAGCCAATCCCTTTACCCCGTAGGAACAGTCGAGTTCCCAGTTTTGCTCTAAATTTTTCCGCTGAGTATTGTTGAGCATACTGAAGATCAGTCGCTGGCACTGTTCAGAGGTCAGTGGTTCATCTCCAATCGGAGTTAGATGACCACTGATGCGGAAGTATGGCGGCAACCCAGCAGAGAGGTGAAGGTCCGATCCACCCATCTCAATCAACTGCTCCATCAAATCTTCGATCATTAACTCCATTTGTTTTTCTCCTTTAAATTTGGTGATGCAGGGTTAGCGGCTTTCATCGCTGACGATGCTTCAAGCTGAACAATGATTTGGATGATACATACTCCAGGAAAAACTTCTAATCCTGAAAACGGGGAGTCGTACAGTAGGGACAGTCTAACCATTCTGGACGATGCTCAGCACCGCAGACTCGACAGGTCAATGAACTCTTACGCTTAGCTTTTAGCTCTGCTTCTAAGCCTGTATCGGTGAATGTAACCCGCTCAACCTCATCAAGCGTCGTAGACCCTTGACGTACCAGGTTCAAACTGTAGGACAGCAGCGTTTTCATGCCTTCTTCGACCGCTACTTCCTTGATGCGTTCGGTGGGCGCACCCTCGGTAATCATGGTTTGTAGTCGCTCGGTAACGCGCATCACCTCATAAACCCCACAGCGACCTTTGTAGCCAATGCCGCCGCAGGCTGAGCAAAGTTCTCCTGCCTCTCTTGCAAGCAGAATTTCTTCTGCTTGCAAAAAGTTGGCTTTATAAAACGTAATTTCAGCGTCGTGGCTGACAGAAAGTCCAAACCGAGCCAGTTCTTCGTGGGATGGGTTGTATGGAATGCGGCATTCGCTACATACTCGACGAACTAGACGCTGGGCCAGTACCCCAATCAGAGAACTGGAGACCATGAAGGGTTCAATACCCATCTCGTCTAGACGGGCGATCGCACTGGCTGCATCGTTCGTATGTAGCGTTGTTAAGACAAGGTGTCCTGTTAAAGCAGCTTCGATCGCCGTCTTCGCCGTCTCCTTGTCTCGCGTCTCACCTACCAGAATCACATCTGGGTCTTGTCGCAAAAATGCCCGCAGCACTGAAGCAAAATCTACGCCCTTCTCCCGCAAGACCTGAACCTGAGTCAGTCCTGGCAGTGTATATTCAATTGGGTCTTCAACTGTACTGATATTGACGCCGGGGTCATTTCGCTCTGCCAGCGCTGAATATAGCGTCGTGGTTTTACCTGATCCGGTTGGGCCAGTGACCAGAATCAACCCAAATGGACGAGCAACCATCTCCTGCATAATCTGCAAGGTATCTGGGTCAGTAATCAGTTTGTCTAGACCAAGCTGAGTCGCAGAGTTGTCTAGAATTCGCAGAACGACTTTCTCTCCGTAGCGGCTAGGCAGTGTGCTAACCCGAAAATCAATTTTGCGATTATCAAAAATCCGCCGAATTCTACCATCTTGGGGCAGGCGACGCTCAGCGATATCTAGCTCAGCGATGACTTTGAAACGGGCTGTCACCGCAGCCACAATTTTTTTGGGTAGGGGATCAAACGCTTGTCGCAGTACACCATCCTTACGAAAGCGTACCCGCAAAGACTCTTCCTGAGGCTCGATATGAATATCAGAAACCCCCTCCTGCAGAGCTTTGACCATGATTTTGTTGACCAGAGCAATGACTGGAGCCGCCTCTGCATCTTGCAGAGCCTCATCTAGGTTTGCATCTAGATCGCCTGGTGCTTCTTGTAGGTCTAAGTAGTCTAGAACCTCCAGGTCTGCTTTAACATCTACCTTCGATTCCTGTTCACGCTGCTTTTCCCGCTCTTGTTGCTCGTCAAGATAATGATTGATGATGCGCTGATAATCTTCTGCGGTAATCACCATCCGCCGAAGCCCCAACCCTTTGGGTCTCAACAGTCGATTCAAGTCGTCCTGTGCATCTAGATTGTCTGGATCAACCATTGCCACGAGGACATAGGGTAAGTCTCCCTCCTGCTTAGACACGGGCACCAACCGATGGCGACGGCAAAAATCAACTGGAATCAGCGTGTCAATCAGCAGGCTTACTTGATTTGAGGAAATCTGGTTGATTTCCGGGTCGAGAGACTCAACGCCGTAGAGAATTTTAAGTTCAAATAGCTGCTGCTTCTTGTATTGGCGTAACAAGTCCGGCGGAAGCTGCTGCCCTGTAATCATCTCCAGCACTTCGGTCAGGGGTCTGCCTGACTTACGGCTTTCAACTAGAGCTTGCTGCATCTGCTCGTTGTTGATGTAGCCCGACTGAATCAGTTTGTTACTAAAGGGCGAAAAATTATGCTGGACGATTAGGGCACGGCGCTGTGACGGGGAATTAGCCATAGCTGATGCAGAAAGTCTCCTTACAAGAGGGTCTCAGGATTGTTACCAGAGCGTTTATGAGGATAATCGACTCGCAGCTAAAGTTAATTAAGGCTGCGTGAGAAATTTGCTAGGCCTTGGAAGCGTCGCACTTTTCAAAGAACTCCATGAAAGAATCATAGTGCGATGAAACCTGAAGAGGCTAGTCGGAAACTACCAGAGATTTGTCCGTATCGGGTTGCGATAGAGTAGTACTCGGTTGGATGGGGTTAAATAGCTAAACTTTGTGTTCACGATAATAGCCTGTACGACCAAATTTGGCTCTCTACCCAAACGCTCTGGGTTAAAAAGCATTGTCCAATTCGCTTAATCGTTAGAATCATCCATAGATGAACTCGTATCCATTGAAGACCTTTCCCAAATCAAGACAACAAATTAGCAAAGTTTTGACAACGGATTCGGTTTAATTGGAAATAGCCCACGAGAAATTCAGTTCTAGGTTCTGGATATAGTAGACAATGATTGAGGAAGAAAAGCAGCTAGAGAACGTTCAAGGGTCAGAGGCTGATACCTCAGAGGATGTACAGCAAGTGGAGAGTGAAACAATGCCCGATGAGGCAACGGTACAAAATAGTCAAGAGGTCGCTTCAGAGTATTCAACTGCAGACCCGGAGTCTGTGGGGCAAGTGATCGAAGCTGAAGCTGAACCTGTAGAAGCTGAGCCAGAGGTTCAGCCTGTAGAAGCTGAGGTAGACAGTCGAGCGATCGCCGAGCTAACTCAACAAGTCGAGTCTTTAAAGGCTCAGGTTGAAGAACGCACGGGGCAGTACATGCGGATTGCCGCTGATTTTGACAACTTCCGCAAGCGGACTCAAAAAGAGAAGGAAGACTTGGAGCAGCAGTCCAAATGCTCCACGATCGTCGAGTTGCTGCCAGTGGTCGATAACTTTGAGCGGGCGCGATCGCAGATCAAGCCGCAAACTGATCAGGAGATGAATATCCACAAGAGCTACCAGAGCGTTTACAAGCAGCTGGTTGATTGTCTCAAGCGGGTTGGCGTAGCGCCTATGCGTTCTGAAGGCAAAGAATTTGACCCCAATCTGCATGAAGCTGTCATGCGAGAAGCAACAGACGAACATGCTGAGGGCACTGTGATCGAGGAGTTAGTACGAGGTTACCTCCTGGGTGAGCGAGTTTTACGCCATGCGATGGTTAAAGTTGCTACCGCCCCAGAACCCGTGATAACTTCGGATGAAGCATATCAGGGCGAGACTGACGGTTAAGGGAATCTCAGTAGACGCGTACTTTATTTACAAGTTCTTGATGAGGTGCGTGTTGTTTCTACGGTTATAGCTGTCGCTTTGCTAAGGGGTTGCCCATAAAATTTAGGCTAAGCTGATCAGATTCCCGAAAAATTGCGGAATACTCTGTTAGAAATGAGTTCAATTCATCTACATTTTGTACTCATTCACTTGAACACGTTCACAGCCGCTAATTATGGGAAAAGTCATTGGTATTGACCTGGGCACGACAAATAGCTGTGTTGCTGTCTTGGAGGGCGGTCAACCGATCGTCATCTCCAACTCCGAAGGAGGGCGGACAACTCCCAGCATTGTTGGCTTTGCCAAAACGGGTGAGCGGCTGGTGGGGCAGCTAGCAAAGCGACAAGCTGTAACGAATGCCGAAAATACTGTTTTCAGCATCAAGCGATTTATTGGTCGGCGTTGGGATGATACCGAAACTGAGCGAACTCGAGTTTCCTACACCTGTATCAAAGGTAAGGATGACACGGTAGACGTGCAGATTCGGGGTCGCACCTACACTCCCCAAGAGATCTCAGCCATGATCCTGCAAAAGCTCAAGCAGGATGCTGAAAATTATCTGGGTGAACCTCCCACTCAAGCTGTGATTACGGTTCCTGCATACTTTACGGATGCTCAGCGACAAGCCACTAAAGATGCTGGAACGATCGCAGGGCTAGAAGTATTACGAATTATTAATGAGCCGACGGCCGCTGCATTATCTTACGGTCTCGATAAGCAAGACCAGGATCAAACCGTACTGGTTTTTGACCTCGGAGGCGGCACCTTTGACGTTTCAGTCTTACAGCTAGGGGATGGTGTGTTTGAGGTCAAGGCGACTTCAGGCAACAATCACTTAGGCGGTGATGATTTTGATAATGCCTTGGTGCGCTGGATGATCGATAGCTTTAGAGAAAATGAAGGCATCGATCTGTCGATTGATAAAATGGCGCTTCAGCGGCTGAGAGAAGCGGCTGAGAAAGCCAAAATTGAGCTTTCTAACATGCTGACGACCTCAATCAATTTGCCGTTCATCACAGCGGATGAAACGGGTCCCAAGCATCTAGAAATGGAGCTAACTCGCGCTAAGTTTGAGGAATTAGTCAATCACCTGGTACTCAGCACGATCGAGCCAGTCAATCAAGCACTCAAGGATGCCGACCTGACCGGTGAGGATATCGATCGGATTATTCTGGTTGGAGGTTCTACCCGAATTCCGGCGGTTCAGGACGCAATTCGCCAGTATTTTAATGGCAAAACTCCTGATCGCTCAGTTAACCCCGATGAGGCTGTGGCGTTAGGTGCAGCAGTGCAAGCAGGTGTCTTGGCTGGCGAAGTCAAGGATTTGCTTCTGCTTGACGTAACACCGTTGTCTCTAGGCATTGAAACGCTAGGTGAAGTATTTACCCGAATCATTGAACGAAATACGACTATTCCTACAAGCAAGACGCAGACATTCTCGACCGCGACCGATGGTCAAACTTCGGTCGAAATCCATGTTTTGCAAGGAGAACGAGCTTTAGCAAAAGACAATAAAAGTTTGGGTAAATTTCAGCTAGCGGGCATTCCGCCTGCACCTAGAGGAGTGCCTCAGATTGAGGTGTCGTTTGAAATTGACGCAAATGGCATTCTTCAGGTGGCAGCTAGAGATAAGGGCACCGGGCGAGAGCAAAGCGTGCGAATTACCAACACAGGTGGACTAACCCCATCTGAGATCGAGCAAATGAAGCTAGATGCGGAGATTAACGCAGAGGATGATCTGCGTCGCAAGCAACTGGTGGAATTGCGGAATCAGGCAGATGGGCTGTTCTATAGCTGGGAGACAACGCTCAGGGATAATGCTCAGTTTATTACTGATGGTCTTAAAGCAGAGGCAAATGGGCGAGTGGCTGAACTGCGGGCGGCGATCGCTGACCGCTCCATTTCCGTTGAAGCGATGAAGCAACGGCTAGATGCTCTCCAGCAAGCCCTGTTTGCAATTGGCGCGTCAGTGTATCAGCAGATCAACCAGGATGATCCAGATTATGACTATTCAGACGAGACTTCCATTGCAGAAGATAACGGCAACGTTAGCTCAACGCTAGAGGAAGAGTTTGGATACGGTTTTGAAAACGATGACACGGTAACTGCTGATTACGAGGCAGTCGATTAGCCTAGAGTGCTAGGGTATTAAATAGGGGGTGTAGGGTGTAAGCTATCCTAGCCCTAGTGAGTTTCCTAATTTTCAAACCTAAAGCCCTTCTATCTAAGCAAGCAGTCTCCTATGGCTCGTGATTATTATGAAATGCTCGGTGTCTCCCGTGATTCAGACAAAGAGGAGATCAAGCGTGCTTACCGACGTTTAGCGCGCAAGTATCACCCTGATGTCAACAAGGAAGATGGTGCCGAGGAGCGCTTCAAGGAAATCAACCGAGCCTATGAAGTGCTTTCTGAACCTGAAACTCGTGCCCGTTACGATCGATTCGGTGAAGCAGGAGTTGGCTCTGCAGCGGGAGCCGGCTTTCAGGACTTCGGCGATTTGGGCGGTTTTGCCGACATTTTTGAAAGCTTTTTTAGTGGCTTCTCTGGCGGTATGGGCGGGCAACCAGGCGGCGGTGGCGGTCGTCGTCGCGGCGGCCCGGTCAGAGGGGATGATTTGCGGCTCGACCTAAAGCTTGATTTTCGTGAAGCTGTTTTTGGCGGCGAAAAAGAAATTCGCATTAGCCATCTGGAAACCTGCACGAACTGTAGCGGCTCAGGGGCAAAGCCGGGTACTCGTCCTAGAGCTTGTCCGACCTGCACCGGCTCAGGACAAGTGCGTCGTGCCACCAGAACGCCCTTTGGCAGCTTTACTCAAGTCTCAGTTTGCCCGACCTGCAATGGTGCAGGGCAGGTGATTGAGGAGAAGTGCGAGATTTGCGGCGGCAGTGGGCAGAAGCAGGAAGCCAAAAAGCTAAAAATTACGATTCCGGCTGGGGTTGATAATGGCACGCGGCTGCGCGTTTCTTCGGAAGGGGATGCGGGGCAGCGAGGTGGACCACCGGGCGATCTGTATGTTTACCTGTTCGTGAATGAAGATGCCGAGTTTCAGCGCGATGGCATTAACATTCTCTCGGAGATCAAGATTAGCTATTTACAGGCAATTCTAGGCTGTCAGATAGATGTGAATACGGTAGATGGACCCACTGAGCTGACCATTGCCCCTGGCACCCAACCTGGAACAGTGCTCACCCAGGAAAATCAAGGTGTACCCCGCTTAGGCAATCCGGTTAGCCGTGGGGATCATCTAATCACTATCCAGATTGATATCCCAACGCGGTTGACTACTGAAGAGCGTGAGCTATTAGAGAAGCTAGCTAAGATTCGGGGCGATCGCCTTGGTAAAGGAGGTGGCATTGAAGGCTTTCTAGGGGGGCTGTTTCGAGGATGAGTAGTGCAGCATCTACTGCTGAGCATCTGCCCGATGCTCAACTGGATTTGAGGGGAACGCCCTGTCCGATTAATTTTGTCAAGACAAAACTTCGGCTGGAAAAGATGGCTCCAGGCGCTTTACTAGAAGTCTGGCTAGACCCAGGAGAGCCGATGGAGCAGGTTCCTGATAGCCTGACGATGGAGGGCTATGGAATTGAGCAAGTTGAGGAACGGGCAGGGTTTTTCGCAATTCGAGTGCGACGACCCAGCGAGAAGAGTTCTGAGTGTTGAGTGATGAGTGCTGAGTTAGACCAGCAGCCTAACGCTCAGAAATCCGAGAACGACTCGGTGATTGCAAGTTCTGAAGATCTGGTAGGCACAGTCCTGGCAGTTCAGGCCAATTACTATTGGGTGCAGTTGGGCGACAAATCGCTGCTCTGTACGCGGCGATCGCGCCTGAAAAAAATTGGGCAGCAGGTTTGGGTGGGCGATCGCGTCCAGGTCGAGGAACCTGATTGGGCTGGGGGAAGAGGGGCGATCGCCCAGGTATTTCCCCGCGACAGTGAACTCGATCGTCCACCGATCGCCAATGCAGACCAAATTCTGCTGGTATTTGCCCTGGCAGACCCTAACCCAGAGCCGCTTCAGCTTAGTCGCTTCTTGATTAAAGCTGAGTCAACTGGGCTAGAAGTTTGTCTGGGTTTGAATAAGAGTGACTTGGTGAGTGCTGAAATGCAAGCAGAGTGGCGCGATCGCCTTCAGCAATGGGGCTATCAGTCTCAGATGCTCAGCACCCAGCATCAAATGGGGTTGGACAACCTGCAAACTCAGCTTAAACAAAAAATTACGGTCATCTCCGGTCCCTCTGGAGTAGGTAAATCGAGTTTGATCAACCAGCTAATTCCAGACGTAGATTTGCGAGTGGGCTCAGTTTCCGGGAAGTTGGGACGCGGTCGTCATACAACGCGGCACGTCGAGCTATTTGAATTGCCAGGTGGCGGTCTGTTAGCTGATACGCCCGGCTTCAACCAGCCAGATTTGGACTGTGCGCCTGTGGAATTGGCAGACTTTTTCCCAGAAGCGCGACAACGACTGGCAGAGGCGAACTGCCAGTTTAGTAACTGTCTGCACCGAGATGAGCCAAACTGCGCTGTGCGGGGTGACTGGGAACGCTACGAGCATTATTTGGTGTTTTTGGAAGAGGCAATCGCCCGTCAAACTCAGCTTCAGCAAAAAACTGATCAGGACTCTAGCATGAAGCTGAAAATCAACCAGAAAGGCGAGAGCTATTACGAACCTCGCCTGGAAAGCAAAAAATATCGTCGCCAGTCACGGCGTACCCAGCATCAAACTTTGGATGCAATGATATGGGACGCTGAGTCTGAAGAAGACTGAAATTGCTCTTCGGGTCAAATTCAATCCACCAGTGAAATGACCGGGCGGGGGAGGTCAAATTTCCCTGAGATCAAGTCAACTGGTTTAAGAAAGTTTTGCTGAAACTGCTGTCGGGCTATGGTTCATTTTCCTTCCCTGCTTCCAGCATTGGGTCGCTACGCTGCTCATGCGGTCGTTTTTGGTATGGTTTCAGCTTGTACGGCTTGTGGTTTTTCGCAGGCAGAACAGCCTCCCGCTGATACTACAGCTGAGGTTGCACCGATCGCCACCGTTGTCGCGTTAGGTCGGTTGACTCCCAAAGGGGAAGTGATCAAACTCTCTGTGCCTAATGCTCAAGATAGCCGGGTGAATCAAATCCTGGTGGAAGAGGGCGATCGCGTTGAAGCAAATCAGGTAATCGCCATTTTGCAAGGGCAGGAGCGACGGCAGCGGGACTTAGAGGAAGCCCAGAAAAACGTCGAATATTACCAGGCATTGCTAGCTCAAACGCAGTCTGGAGATGCCAAAAATGCAGAAATTGCGGCGCAGCGAGCAAACATTGCGCGACTGGAGGCGCAGCTTCGTACCGAGGCAGATGAGCGGCGGGCGGCGATCGCCAGTGCCGAAGCTGAACTGCGGCGGGCAGAATTGAACTATCGGCGCAACCAATCGCTTCAGCAGGAAGGGGCGGCTAGCATTGAGGAATTGGAACTGGCGCGTGAGGAATTTGAAACGAGGCAAGCGGCACTGTCTCAAAGACGGGCTGAACTAGACACCACCTTGGCGACCCTGCGGGAACAGATTCGGCAGGAGCAGGAAAATCTGGCGATGCTGCAAGAGGTTCGCCCGGTGGATGTGCAGGTGGCTCAAGCTGAACTGGATAAGGCTTTAATTGCAGTCGAGCAAAGGCAGGCTGACCTGGAAGATACGCAGGTCAGAGTGCCAGTAGCGGGTCAGATTTTGCGAATTAACACACGCGTAGGGGAACAGGTCAACACAGAGCAGGGCATCGTGGAATTGGGGCAAACGGATGAGATGTATGCGATCGCCGAAGTTTACGAAACTGAGATTACTAAAGTCCAACTCGGGCAAAGTGCCACTATCACAAGTGAATATGGCGGCTTTGAAGGAGGGATTCAGGGCACTGTTGATCACATTGGTTTACAAATTGGGGCGCGTACTCTTTCGAGCAATTCCTCTGACCCCACGACGGATGAGACAACTCGCGTTGTGGAAGTGAAAATTCGGATCAGTCCAGAGGATAGCGTCAGGGTTGCTGACTTAACGAATATGCAGGTTCGGGTTGAGATCGATGTTGAAAGCTGATGTTAAGAGTTGATATTGAGGCTTGACGCAAACAGAAATGATTGAAATTAAACCGATTCAACCGCATCAAATTGAGGATGTTAAGCAAGTCATTTTGGCGGTATGTCAGGAGATTTTTCAGGTCCCTGAGGAAGTGATTCGGCGGCATGACAATCTCTCGGATATTGATCAGGTGCGATCGCACTACTTCAACAATCGAGGCACTTTCCTGGTTCTACTTGATGGTGAAACGGTTGTTGGCTGCGGAGCGATTCGTTATTTAAGTAGCCACACCAGTGGCGATATTTGCGAACTCAAACGTATGTGGTTCCTTAAACTCTACTGAGGACAAGGATGGGGAACCAAGATGAGTTACATGCTGCTGGATTTTGCTAAACGGAATGATTACACAAAAGTTAGGTTAGATACTGTTGATGAGTACAAACAAGCCCCAGCCATCAAGCTTTATCAGCGTCTCGGCTTTTATCCAATCGAGCGATACAACGATAGTGCTGGCACAGTTTTTTTAGAGAAGCTGCTCTAGTCAATGAGTCATAAGTGATTGTTCTATGAAACGTTTTCTTAAATCTTCTCTTGAATGGCTTCAGGTCAACAAACCCTTAGGGTGGGCACAGTTATCTCATCAAAAGGCGCGATTGCTCGTTGCGATGACAGGAGTGGCGTTCTCTAATATTCTCATCTTTACCCAGTTGGGATTGCGGGCACTGTTGTTTGATGGAGTCACGCTGGTACCGGAGAATTTAGCAGGTGATTTGTTTTTGGTGTCTGCTTATACGCCAACTATTAGCTTTGGTAGCTTTGCGCGCGTTTATCTCTATCAAGCAGATGCAGTGACTGGCGTTGCGGCTGCCAATCCGCTTTATATCAGTTCTGCAGAATGGGTAAATCCCGAAGATCTACAGAATCCTTCAGCGGACAGAACGGAAGAGGCGAGTTCAGAGATCGACTTCTTCCCCAGTACCGTTAGAATTCTGGCGTTTAATCCGGCTCGTCCGGTATTTGATATGCCTGAGGTAAACCAGCAGCTTGATTTGCTGAATGCGCCCGGTAGTGTTTTGTTTGACCGCCTTTCACAGGACCAGCTTGGACCTGTACCAGACCTATTGAGCCAGCAAGGTGTAGTGAGTACGGTGATGAGTAAACGCCGAACTCATGTGGTGGGGCTATTTAGCCTGGGCAGCACCATGTTTGATAAGGGGCATGTGATCATGAGTGACTGGAATCTTGCTCAGCGCAATGGTCAGGATAGTCTCCAGCAGGTGAATGTAGGCAGTTTGTTTTTGGAGGCGGGAGCCGATCTGGAGACGGTGCGAACTCGCTTGCAAAGTACCTTGCCGCCAGCAGTGAAGGTGATGACTCGTGAGGAGTTGATGCAGTCAGAGCAGGCATTCCGGGCTTCTTTCCCGGAGGGGAAGATTCTTAACTTTGGAGCGGCGATCGGGTTTGTGGTGGGTGTGGTGATTGTATATCAGGTACTCTACACCGATGTGAGTGATCATTTGCCTGAGTATGCAACGCTCAAAGCGATGGGCTACTCAGATGTTTCGCTGCTGGCTGTAGTGCTTCAGGAGGCAGTGATTCTGGCAGTTTTGGGGTTTGTTCCGGGTTACATCACCTCTTACTGGATGTATGGGTTGCTCACTTATTTGACTAAGATTCCGCTAACGATGCGGGCGGGTATTGCATTGCAAGTATTTATCCTGACGCTGGTGATGTGTGTGATTTCGGGAGCGATCGCCATGAACAAGCTCCGTTCTGCTGACCCTGCGGACGTATTTTAGTCATGGAACCTGTTGTAGCGGTTCGTAATTTGAACCATGCGTTTGGGCAGGGGGCACTGCGGAAACCAGTGCTGATGGAGGTTGACCTGGATTTATATCCGGGCGAAGTGGTGATTTTAGAGGGTCCATCGGGTGGTGGCAAAACCACTTTGCTGACCTTAATTGGCGCATTGCGAGCGGTGCAGGAAGGTAGCCTAAAAATTTTGGGGCAGGAGTTGCAGGGCGCAAAAAAAAGGCAACTGATTCAAACACGCAACCAGATCGGCTTTATCTTTCAGTCTCACAATTTGCTGGAGTGTTTGACTGCTTGGGAAAACGTGAGTACATCTTTGAGGTTGCATAAACATATTCCGCCGCGTGAATACCGCAGGCGATCGCTAGAAATTCTCACTGCTGTAGGGCTGGGCGATCGCGTCGATTACTATCCCGAAAAGCTGTCGGGTGGGCAAAAGCAGCGAGTGGCGATCGCTCGTGCCTTAGTTAGCTATCCTAAACTTCTGCTGGCGGACGAACCCACTTCGGCACTCGACAGCAAATCGGGACGAGATGTCGTGGAAATTATGCAGCGACTTGCTAAAGAAGAAGGCTGCACCGTCTTACTAGTGACTCACGACAATCGCATTCTGGACGTAGCTGATCGAACCATTCACATGGAAGATGGACGACTGACGCGGAATACAATCCGTTGAATTAAAGCGCGCCCTGGAGGACTCGAACCCCCGACATCAGGTTTTGGAGACCTGCGTTCTACCAACTGAACTAAGAGCGCATTTGGGGTTTACCGGAGCATACCCCAGTTTAACAGCTTGTGTCGCTGTATAGTACCTAGCAGTTTAAAGTGCCCGGTCAAACCGCTGCTTGAGGCGAGTTGCCTTACCAACGCGATCGCGTAGATAGTAAAGCTTAGCGCGACGTGCCTTGCCTCGACGAATAATCTTGATGTTGGCAACGCGAGGAGAATGAAGTAAAAATACTCGCTCTACGCCAACGCCTTGGAAGATGCGGCGAACGGTGATGGTTTCATTGATGCCACCATTTCGCATGGCAATAACGGTGCCTTCATAGGGCTGTACCCGCTCCTTGCCGCCTTCTTGAATCCGTACACCCACACGAATCGTGTCGCCAACGTGGATGATAGGCAAGTCACTCTTTAACTGCTCCGCCTCAATCGAGCGGATGATTTCCTGCGCTTTCATAGCTTTTTCAATACTCACAATTTCTCAGTATAGTCCTAGCTTGGGAAGAAAGTCTATTAGCAGTATTTTGATTTTTCCAGAAAATCTACTGTTTTCAGTCCTGTCCTTTTTCCCCAAGATCAGGAATTTGGGCAAATTCGGGTAGAATCCGGTTTATTTTATCCCCCCTTGGCGGATTGAATTTCTTAGAAGAACGAGGTTCACTGAACTGTTGTATTCCCCAATGCCTGAGCATTTCTACGACTCAGAGCATGAGAACAACGGAATTTAGCACCAAAACTTCTGTTGATTAGATAATCAGGACGACCTTCTGCATGAAAAAGCAACTTCTAACACTGGTAGGTTTAGCCCTCATCCTGCCAGGTTTACTCCAGGCTTGCGCTGGTGGTGAAACCCCTGAAGCTGAAGCTCCCGAAACTGAATCAACCGCTGAAACTCCAGAGACTCAAGCCTCAGGAGAAACAGGTACACTGCAAATTCGAGCTAATGGAGAAGATTTTGTTCGTCAGGGATTTGTGTCTAAAGACGGATGGGAAATTAGCTTTGATCATCTTTATGTAAACCTGGCTGACCTGACAGCATACCAAACTGAGCCGCCTTACGAGCCAGAAGCAGGCGACGAATTGCAAGCTAGTCAGGAAGTCAAGGTTGAAGAGGTGAAGACGATTGACCTGGCAGAGGGAGACGAAAATGCAGAGCCAGTTTTGGTGGAAGAGGTAGAAGCCCCCCCTGGTCGCTACAATGCTCTCTCTTGGCAAATGGTGAATGCGGATGAAGGCCCAGCTAGTGGCTATGCAATGGTAATTCAAGGTGTTGCCACAAAGGATGGCGAAACTGTTAACTTTACGCTGAACATAGATGAGGAGTTGGCGTTTAGCTGCGGAGATTTTGTTGGTGATGAGCGCAAAGGCATTTTAGAACCGGGCGGTACGGCTGACGTAGAAGCAACTTTCCACTTTGACCACCTTTTTGGGGATGGGGAAGCTGCGCCTGATGATGAACTGAATGTGGGTGCTTTGGGTTTTCAACCTCTTGCTGATTTGGCTGAGGGTGGGGAACTAACGGTTGATACGACTGACCTGGGGCAAAATCTTTCTGAGGAAGATTACAACAAGCTGCTTGAGATTTTGCCGAGCCTGGGTCATGTTGGGGAAGGTCATTGTGAGGAGACACAGTTAACGACATGAGACGAACGTTTGCTATTCCTCTAGCGCTGATCTCAGTTGTGAGTTGGCAGGTGAGGGCGATCGCCCACGGAGTGGGGATCACCTACCAGGCAACCGAAGCAATAGAGCTTCAAGCTAACTATGACAGCGGTGAGCCGATGGCAGAGGCTCAGGTGTCGGTCTATTCGCCTGAAGATCCATCTACGCCCTGGCTAACCGGCACTGCGGATGAAACTGGGCGCTTTGTGTTTGCCCCAGATCCCTCCATTCCTGGTACGTGGGAGGTGCAGGTAAGACAGGCTGGACATGGCGAAATTCTCAACATTCCTGTAGGTGGAGAAGCAGGCGTGTTAGGGGCAAATGCAGGAGCATCTGAGGCAGACGGTGAGTCAAATAGCCAGATTGCTTCTGGCATTGGTGACAACCTTTCGATTCCTCAAAAAGGGCTGATGGCTGTTTCAGTGATTTGGGGATTTGTGGGTACTGCTTTGTTCTTTCTTGCCAGGAAGAAATAGCGATGCACATTCCTGATGGCATTCTTCCGGCTTCAGTGTGCATTGCGGGCTATGCGATCGCCGTTCCTGTAACCTGGTATTCCCTGCGCCAAATCAATCGGCTCAGAGATCCGACTGAGGAGTTGCCCAAAGCCTCGTTGCTAACAGCCGCCTTTTTCATTGCCTCCTCGATCAACATTCCCGTGCCGCCCTCCAGCGTTCACCTGGTGCTAAACGGACTGTTGGGATGTGTTTTGGGCTACTTTGCCTTTCCTGCCATTTTGGTGGGTCTATTTTTTCAAGCCATTATGTTTGGGCATGGAGGGCTAACAACATTGGGCGTAGATGCAGTGATGATGGGCATTCCAGCACTGGTAGCATCTCACATTTTTCAGTTGCGTCATGTCTTCAGACAGAAGCTAGGCGAGAAGCTAGCGACTAATGTATTTGCATTTCTTGCTGGAGCTTTGGGTTTGGGACTTGCAGCCGTGATCTTCTTCTTTCTGGTGATTACCAACATTCCGTCTGGGTTTGATGCGCAGACGGAACGAGCGGCCGTTTATGGGCTGTCGCTGGCTCACCTGCCGCTGATGCTAATTGAGGGTACTTTTACGCTGTTGTTGGTCATGTTTTTGCAACGGGTGAAGCCAGAACTAATTGAGCGGCGGGGGTAGTGCATGAGGTTTGAGTTAGACGAATATGCCTATCTTGATTCGCCGCTACACCGCTGGGAGCCTCGGTTTAAGCTGATTGGCTTGCTGGTTCTGATTTTTGCTTTTGCTTTCATTAAAGATTTGCGGCTGGTGCCTGTGGTGTTGGCGATCGCCGCCACACTCTATCTCCTCTCCCGGATGCCGCTCTCCTTTTTGATCAGTCGGTTACGCTATCCGGGTTTCTTTTTGCTGGGCGTAATTTTGCTGCTGCCGTTTTTCTCTGGTGAAACGGTACTCTGGCAGTGGGGAGTGCTGACCCTACGGCAAGAAGGCATTTTAGCCATGCTACTCGTGGTCGGTCGGTTTCTCGCGATTATTACAACGGCACTCATTCTGATGGGCACAACTCCCTTTTTGACGACCGTGAAAACGATGCGATCGCTAGGGTTGCCGAGTCTGATTGCTGATATGACGCTGCTTACCTATCGCTACCTGTACGATATTGCGGCAAATTTAAGCACCATGCAGCAAGCCATGCGGCTGAGAGGGTTTGGCAGATCCCAGCAAAAAAAGTACCTGCCCTTCATGCCTGACCTGCGGGAATTAAAACTTTTGGCTTCGCTCGCTGGGACGCTGTTAGTCCGTAGCTACGAGCAATCCGAAAGAATTTACAAAGCAATGCGGCTACGGGGCTATGGTAGCGAAAAATTTAAAGTTCACCCAGTTTATGCTGGGCCGACCTCATCACCCGCAACATTAAGAACCTGGAGCGGCTTTGGTTTGGTCTGTACACTTCTGATTGCGACAGGTTTAGTCGTGGCAGAGATTCTTTAGGTTTAGTTTGTCTATGAGTTCCACCGAGCGGCTATCCCAAACCAGTAACGCACTTCAGCAGATCCAATTGGCACTGGAGATCAAAAAACTGTGCTTTTGCTACCCCGATGAGCCCAATGTTTTGCATGAAATTAGTTTGCTTGTCAAAGCTGGAGAAAGGATTGGCGTAATTGGTCACAATGGCTGCGGTAAAACTACTTTTTTTCGATTAATCTGCGGCGTTCTCAAACCAAACGCTGGAGAAATTGTTGTCTTTGGCGAACCCATTTTGCCGGGAGATTTTCGTCCTGAGATCGGTTTACTGTTTCAAAACCCAGACGACCAGCTTTTCTCAGCCTCGGTGCGAGAAGATGTCGCGTTTGGTCCGCAAAATATGGGTTTGCCGCCCGAAGAAGTCGATCTGCGGGTTCAGGAGGCAATCGCCCTCACCGGGCTACAAACGCTCTCTCACCGCCCGCCTCATCACCTATCGGGTGGTGAAAAACAAATGGTGGCGATCGCCGGAGTCCTTGCCATGCGTCCCCGCGTGATGCTTTATGACGAGCCTTCCGCAAACTTGGATTTACGCGCCCGTCGTCGGCTGATTCAATTTTTGCAGCGATCGCAAGAAACCCTGCTGATCTCTGCGCATGATCTGGAGCTGATTTTGGAAGTGTGCGATCGCGTCATTTTGATGGACGAAGGTCGCATCGTTGCAGATGGCGATCCCCATCAAATCATGGGCAACCAGGAACTGATGGAGCGCCACGGATTGGAAAAACCGCATTCCCTCATGCCTCACGTTGATCTCCATCATGGGTGAAGAGGATTCTGTCTTGTAACCAGAAATTCTTCACCTGATAATTAGGGCAAGCAACGTCAAACGGATGGAGGGTAGTCAATGTTTACTCTGTGGCGAGGATTACGGTTTAGTTTCCATTGGTTTCTGGGGCTGGCAATCAGCTTGAGTATTGTGATTGGGGTGGGAGCACTACCGCAGTTCAGTGGAAGGGCGATCGCCGCTGTCCTCTCCCATTCAGAACCGCTAATAGAGATCAGCGTTCACCTGGGCAACTCCACCGAAGAACTAAAATTCGTCCCCGACCATCTAGAGTTCATTGCAGGCAGACGCTACAAGCTAGTACTAGATAACCCCAGTTCTCAAAAACATTACTTCACCGCTAAAGATTTTGCCGATGCCATCTGGACGCAAAAAGTAGAAGCAGGCAACGTTGAAGTCAAAGGCGCAATTCACGAACTCGAACTTAAGCCGGGGGCGATCGCCGAATGGGTCTTCGTGCCACTCAAATCAGGCACCTACGAACTGCACTGCTCCATTGCCGGACACAGTGAAGCCGGAATGCGGGGCGTATTGACCGTAGCAGAACAGCAACCCGTCTGATTAGAATTCACAAAGAACGGACGAACCGTGCATCCCACTGATGTGAAGCGCGTCATGCTGCCTATCCTAGACCCTTGCGGAGGGGGACTGGGGGACGCGCTTCGTCCCCCAGTGGGGGTTTGGGGGCAAAGCCCTCAAAAAAGTCTGAAATCGAGAGACAATTGATAAAATTAAGACTTTGCTTGTATTATTTCCCGCAAATCCTAACTCTCCCGCTCTCACCCACCGAGTCTTCCATGAATTTCCTCACCAACCTTTTGCCTCAACCTGCGCCCGGACCTCGCATCAAGAAACAGCGTCGCGGCGTAGAAACTAAATCGGCAGCCGAAATTGAAACCATGCGTCAGGCAGCCAAAATCGTCGCCACCGTTCTCAAAGAAATCTCAGAACTCGTCGAACCCGGCATGACCACCGCCGACCTGGATGCCCATGCCGAAAAACGTATCCGGGAAATGGGTGCAACCCCTAGCTTCAAAGGCTATCACGGGTTTCCTGGCTCCATTTGCTCCAGCATCAACAACGAAGTCGTTCACGGCATTCCCAGCCGCAAAAAAGTAATTCGCCGAGGCGACGTACTAAAAGTAGATACAGGTGCCTACTACGAGGGCTTTCACGGTGATTCCTGCATCACGATCGCCGTTGGAGAGGTTACCCCAGCCGCCGCAAAACTTATCCAAGTTGCCGAAGAAGCCCTCTACAAAGGCATCGAGCAAGTCAAAGCCGGAAGTTATTTACTGGACGTTGCTGGAGCGATTCAAGATCACGTCGAGGCAAATGGCTTCAAAGTTGTTGAAGACTTCACCGGACATGGAGTTGGGCGCAACCTGCACGAAGAACCATCCGTGTTTAACTTCCGGACTCACGAAATGCCCAACGTCAAGCTTAAAGCAGGCATGACCCTGGCGATCGAACCGATTCTCAATGCTGGCTCGAAGCATACTCGGACATTGAGCGATCGCTGGACAGTCGTCACCGTCGATCGCTCCCTCTCAGCCCAGTTTGAACATACTGTCCTGGTTACTGCGGATGGATATGAGATTTTGACCGATCGCAGCCAACTTTAATCTTTACGCAAGGCTGAAATATCCCAGGCGCGATCGACCTCCTGAGTCAACTCGCGATCGTCGGACTGCAACAATTGCCCCAAATCCTTGGCAAGCTGACGCGATCGCGCCAACACCATCGTCTCATCTCCCTCAGCCGCTGCCATGTCGCGCAACGCCTCAACATCGTGAAACTTAAACGTGCGGGCCGCTCGATGCGCCTTATACGACCGAACCCCCAACAGCTTTAACGCCTCCACACCCATATCCAGCGCCGAGCTAAAGGTTTCTCGCTCAACCACCTCCACACCCCGACGAATTAGCTCATAGGCATGGCGACGGTCGATCGCCCGTGCCAGAATTTTTAGATGGGGAAAATGCTTGTGCGTCAGATCAACAATCTCCAAGGCTTTCTCAGGATCATCGATCGCCACCACCAGCAGCCGAGCCTGCTCTGCCCCTGCTGCATGGAGCAGATCAATCCGAGAGGCATCTCCATAAAACACCTTCCAGCCAAACCGCCGCAGCAAATCGATTTGGCTAGGGTCATGTTCGAGTAACGTTGGACGGCAGCCATTAGCAATCAGCAACCGTCCGACAATCTGCCCAAAACGACCAAATCCAAGAATGATCACTGGATTTTCGTTGTCGTCAATTTCGTCAGCTTCCCGTTCCACTTCCGCCGTAACAAACCTGGGCTGCACCAGTTTCTCATTGATGATCATGAGTAGTGGAGTGATCACCATTGATAGCGCCACAACTGCAACCAGCGGTTCTGAAACGTCTGGAGGCAGAACTCGGTTTTGTGTCGCAAATGAGAATAGGACAAAGGCAAACTCACCACCCTGTGCCAGAGCAAAGGCAAACAGCAAATTTTGGCTGATTTCAAGGCGAAAGATACGACCCAGCGCAAAGAGAACGGCGAACTTGGCGATCGCCAACCCCAGCACCATTCCCAGAATCAATAGCGGCTGCCGAAGGAGCAGATTAAAATCGATGCTGGCTCCGACCGAGATAAAAAATAGCCCTAACAGTAAGCCCTTAAACGGCTCAATGTCGGACTCCAGTTCATGACGGTACTCATTATCTGCCAGCACCACACCCGCCACAAATGTTCCCAGCGCTGGAGAAAGCCCGACCTGCTGCATTGCTAGGGCAATTCCAATCACCAGCAATAGAGCCATTGCGGTAAACATCTCTCGCAGCCGCGTATCAGCAATAAAGCGAAAGATTGGACGCATCAAAAATCGCCCACCGAGAATAATTCCAACTACTGTGCCAATCACCAGTAGCGCTTGCTGCCAGGCAGGTAAACCCGTTCCCTCTGCCGCCTCTGCCACAAAAATGACCTGATTTTGCGCGGTTGCAGTACCTTCCAAAGCCAGCAGCGGCATCAAAGCCAGCATGGGAATCACCGCAATGTCTTGAAATAGCAGCACTGAGAAGGAAGACTGCCCCCCATCCGTCTTGGCTAACCCTTTTTCGTTCAGAGTTTGCAGCACGATCGCCGTTGACGAAAGTGCAAGAGTCATGCCGATCGCCAGCGCTATCTGCCAGGGAAGTCCAAAAAGTAGGCTGATGCCTGCAAACACTATCGTTGTTACCAACACCTGCAGTCCGCCCAATCCCACAATCGGCACTCGCAAACGCCACAGCAGCTCAGGCTGTAGCTCCAAGCCGATTAGAAACAGCATCATCACCACGCCAAATTCAGCGAAGTGCATCACATCTTCGCCTTCATTGCCAACAAAGCCCAGCACAAATGGACCGATGATCACTCCTGCCAGTAAGTAGCCCAGTACAGAACCTAGTCCCAAGCGTTTGGCGATCGGCACCGACAGCACTGCCGCCACCAAGTAAATAAACGCCTGATAAAAGAGACTTTCATTAGACATGGTGAGACACCTCCTGGGACTTGAGAATTTGGTCGAGCCCGTGATTGATGTGCTTAAACTGGGGCAACTTCTCCCAATTCACTCGATCATCCCGCAATGCCGTAATCACCTGGTGATAGTCTTCAGTGTGTTTGACGAGTTGACCCTGTTCTTGAATCTGATGAGTTCCTTGAACCACAAAGGGCGGCAAATAGTCCATGCCACACAGGTGAGCCGTTTGCTCAAATGGCACCAGCAATTCTCGTACCGAAAAGCGATTGTATCCCTGACGGCAATAAGCCTGCTCTCCGCCCCCGGTTGTAATCGCCGAGAGAAACTTTTTACCGCGTAGTGCCGTTCCGCCTTTGCCGTAAGCAAAACCATGCTCCAGCACCAAATCTTGCCATTCTTTTAAGATGGCTGGGCTGCTGTACCAGTAAAAGGGATGGTGAAAAACAATAATGTCGTGAGCTAGAAGTAAGTCTTGCTCAACTTTTACGTTGATATGAAAGTCAGGATATTGCTCGTAAAGGTCATGAACAGTGACGGCATCTAACCCTCGAATCGCTTGAATTAAACGCCGATTTACTCGTGACTTTTCTAAGGCTGGGTGAGCAAACAAAATCAAAATCTGGTTAGGATTGCTCATGTTTTTGGGGAGGGATGAGGAGTGAAGGATGAAGGCTTATGACTTATATGGCATAGAGGATAAGCTAAATTATGCAGTTTTGCCTAGCTTACAGGTTAGAGAAAGCTTTAGAACTGATCGAATAGTGGTTTTTTGGGTAAGTTTCGGATGCAGGAAAATCCTACTCTTGAACTGAGATCCTGCACATTGGCTGACAAATTTTCTGATGTTAGGTTAGGTGGAGCAAAGCAGAACCCAACTCCTGTCTCGATTCTGTTGGGTTCCGCGATGCTTCACCCAACCTACGATATATCAATGGTTTTAGGAGTTTTGTCGGTCAACCAAGGCTCTAGTGCAACTTCTCCTGTCGCTAGCGCAAGATCTCAATTAAGCAAGATTTGAGAAAGATTTGAGAGATTTAACCATTTTCTAATCCTTTGACCGAAGTTTGACGGGGCATGAGTAGAAAAATTAAAACTGTGCCGATCGCCAGTCCGACTGCGTGCATCCAATAAGCAAAGCTGCCTGAGTTGATGCCTGTCTCAATATTGAAGGTGCTAACGCCATAAAAGATTTGTTGCACAAACCACCAGAACAGGTAAAACAGAGCAGGTAATTCAATGGGGATGAAGAGAATGATCAGTGGCACAATGGTTTCGATTTTTGCTCTGGGATAGCTCAAAAGATAGGCTCCCAGAACGCCTGCGATCGCCCCATTTGCCCCAACTAGCGGTGCGTTCAGCGTTGGCTCACTCCACACCTGAATCGCACTCGTCATCATGCCGCAGGCAAAGTAAAACAAGAGGAATTGCCCGTGCCCCAGACGCTCCTCTATGCGGCGACCAAAGACAAACAAAAACAGCAGATTTCCGATCAGGTGAGCAAAACCGCTGTGCAGAAATAGCCCCAGCACCATGCTGATGCAAATGAGAATGGCGGCAATCCAGCTTGCGTCCAGCATATCGGTCGCCATTTTGACGATCCGTGCCGGGACGACTCCCCAGGTATTGAGGAAATCTGCCAGTTCACCCGTATTTGCTAGATTTAGCTCAATCGCAAACAACGCCACATTCACCGCAACCAGCAGATAGGTAACTACCGGAGTTTTGCGGTTGGGCAGGTTGTCTGCGATCGGAATCATAGTGACTGCACAAAGGTCGCTAACCGTTCCATACCTTTTTTGATGCTGTTCATATCGGTGGCATAGGAGAGGCGAATATGATCATCTGCGCCAAAGGCAACGCCGGGAATGGCGGCAACCTGATGAGACTCTAGCAGGGCACTGCAAAAGTCAAGAGATTTCATTCCCGTTTTGCTGATGTTAATGAAGACGTAAAAGGCTCCGTCTGGTTTTGGACAGCTTAAGCCAGGAATCGTGTTGACTGCATCCAGGATGAACTGTCGCCGCTCGGCAAAGGCAGACATCATTTGCTGAACGCAGTCTTGGGAACCTTCGTAGGCAGCGATCGCCCCATACTGAGCGAAGGTACACACATTTGAGGTGCTGTGTCCTTGAATTGTAGTGACTGCCTGAATGATTGGCGGTGGTCCAGCCAGATAGCCAATTCGCCAGCCCGTCATCGCGTAGGTTTTGGCAAAGCCGCTGCTGGTAATGGTGCGCTCGTAGATTTCGGGTCCAGCCGCACCGATGCTGAGATGTGTGGCTCCGTCGTAGAGGATTTTTTCGTAAATCTCATCGGCGACGACCCAGAGATTTTTTTCAACCACGACATCGGCGATCGCCTGAATTTCATCAGGCGTGTATACCATTCCGGTCGGGTTGGATGGTGAGTTTAAAATCAGCAGTTTGGTTTTCGGCGTAACGGCTTGCCGAATTTGGTCAGCTGTAGCCCTCAAACCCGTTTCGGCGGTAGTCGGCAAAATCACCGGAGTGCCTTCTGCTAGCTTCACCATTTCGGGATAGCTGAGCCAGTAGGGAGCCGGGATCAACACCTCATCACCAGGGTCGATCAGCGCCAGCATCAGGTTAAACAAAGACTGTTTGCCGCCATTGGTGACAATGATGTTTTCTGCTCCGTAGCAGAGGCTATTGTCATTTTGTAGCTTTTGGGCGATCGCCTCTCGCAGCCTTGGCTCCCCTGCTGCCGGACCGTAGCGCGTCTTGCCTGCATCCAGGGCTGCCTTTGCTGCTGCCTTAATATGGTCTGGGGTATCAAAGTCGGGTTCGCCAGCACTAAAACTGCACACATCAATGCCATCCGCTTTCATTGCCTTTGCTTTAGCAGAAATTGCCAATGTCAAAGAAGGAGTGACCTGACTTACACGTGCGGCTAGTTTCATGGCAGTTTTAACCCGTGTGGATGAGATGCCCTGATCATTCACAAGGTTGGGCTTTTCACGCGGAAAATCAGCTTTGTGAATAGATTTTGGCTTAGTTCCAAGCTATCTTATCCCAATTTGAAAATAACGGATTATCAAAAAGTATTTTCTCAATCAACTCCATCAATAAATGTGAGATTTAACCAGCGTAGGATGGGCAAAGAGTGCGAATAGCGGCATCATTAGGGGCGAAGCATTCGGGCACAAGCTCTGGTTAATCCCAATCTCCCTGCCGAATGCTTCGCCCGTACACAAGGACGATGTCTCTGGGAAAGGATTCGGGAGGCGACTGGAAAGTTATCCATCATCCAGATGACGAATGACTTTACCTAAGTAAAGCAAAATTGCAATTCCCAGTAGGACACTCAAAGCGGAGACCATCCAGAAGGCTTGGGCAATCGAGCGAGTTTGATCCATTGCCCAGCCGCCTACTGTTGGTCCAATAAAGTATCCAACGGCCCAACACAATGAATTGATTGAGAGGTAAACGCCACGCAAAGATTCTGGCGCGAGATCGACGACAAGGGCGGAGGCAGATGGATTGTAAGCAGCGGTGGCGATCGCCATTACACTCAAGCCCAAAATTGCCCAGATTAAGTGAGCGGTTGAGGCAGTTCCGGTTATCCCAATGAGTAGGAAGCCAATCCCCCAAAGCAATGCAGAACAGGTTAACGCTTGCACACGACTAAACCGATTGAGGTAACGGGCAATTGGAAGTTGAGTCAGTGCCGCTAAGATGATATGCCAGGAAAATAAGGTGCTAATGGTGGACGTGGAAAAGCCGGATGCATCACTTCTCACGGGTACAAAGTTAGTGAAATAGAGCGGCATGGCACTGTTGATCTGAGCCAAATAAGTAGTGAATAGGATATTCACCAGAGCAAAGATGAGTAAGGTGCGATCGCGCAATGCTACTGCCCAACCTTTAAATAAGGAGCGATTGACTTGTTCAGTATCGACAGTTTCAGCGATCGCCCAATAAACAACACCAAAAAACACTAAAAATGAGATGCCATCAATTACAAAGAGGGAGCGATAGGCTCCCGTGAGTGCAATCAACGCGCCACCTAATACAACGCCCAAACCCAGCCCTACTGTATCCCCTAACCGCGTTAGGGCAAAGGCTTCATTCCGTTGATCAACACTCGTTAAATCTGCAACAACGGCTTCTGTTGCGGGCCAATATAACCCGATGCCTAACCCCATCAGTAAGTTGCCGATGAGAAATGTTGGAAAGTCGTAGGTGAGTGTCAGAAATATATCTGCCAAAGCTGAAACCGCTGCCGATAATAACAGGGTTTTTCTGCGTCCCCAGCTAGGTGAGTCGGCAAAGGAGCCACCCAAAATTCGCCCTAACACGCCTGAAATCGAGCCGCTGCCAATGCCGATGCCTACAATGGTTGCTGATAGCCCAACCTGGTTAACAAAGAAAATCGGCGCATAGAATAAAGTGAAACCATTTCCAATCTGAGAGAGGAGACGACCTGCAATCAAAATCCAAACGCGATGATCGAGTTGAGGCAGCCAGGCAAGCAGCTTTTGGCGAAAGGAGTTCATGGGCAGGCGATCTAGAAAACAGCAAAGAAGCACCCTTGCAGTGTATTGTGATCTCGTCAGCCTGGGCAGATTTTTGAGGCAACGTGAACAGTAGGGGGTTACTGTGGCAAAATTTTTGTTTGTGACGGATTTAGACAACACTTTGGTCGGCGATGATGACGCTCTAGAGCAGCTTAATCAGCAGCTTCTTCAGCATCGTGAAGAACATGGCACCGTGATTGTCTACGCAACGGGGCGATCGCTCCCTCTATTTAAGGAATTGCGCTCTGAAAGGACTTTAATTGAACCTGATCTGCTAGTGCTAGCAGTGGGGACTGAAATTTATCGTCAGGATGGTGATACTCCCGATCCCACCTGGGCGAGCCAGCTTAATCACCGCTGGGATCGGGAAAAAGTCAGAGCGATCGCTGCTCAATTTAATGACCTGACCCCCCAGTCGCAATCGGAACAAGGCCCATTTAAGGCAAGCTATTTCCTGGAAGAAGCTGCGTCTAAGGAGGTGTTAGCCTGCCTGGAAGCTGAACTCAAAGATCAGGGATTAGACGCTCAGCTTGTCTATAGCAGCGGACATGATCTAGATATTCTGCCAAAACGGGCAAACAAAGGTGCAGCCGTTGCCTTCCTTCAGCAAAGCTTACAGATCCCGAAGGAAAGAACTGTTGTTTGCGGCGATTCGGGTAATGATTTGTCGATGTTTCAAGCAAACCACTCACGCGGCATCATCGTTGGCAATGCTCAGCCAGAATTGCTCAACTGGCATCACGAAAACCCATCGGGCGATCGCTATCTGGCACAGTCTCACTGTGCAGGTGGTATTCTAGAGGGCTTGAAGCATTTTGGTTTCATTAGCTAAATGTTTTGGCTAAAACCTGCCCCGTCTTCTGCTCCTTGAATGATCAGTTACCTTAAAGGCACCCTCGCCGCAATTCAGAAAATTGGCAACAATCGGGTTATCCTCACGCTCGAAGTCAACCAGATTGGCTACGAGCTACAGGTACTCCCGCGCATGACCCAGGAGCTTCCGGTTGGCGAAGTGGTGCAGGTTTTCACTCACTTACAGGTGCGAGAAGACCAGATGGTGCTGTTTGGCTTTGCGTCAATGGCAGAACGCGACCTGTTTCGTCAACTGGTTAGCGTCAGCGGCGTAGGCCCTCAACTGGCAGTTGCCCTGTTAGATACTCTGGGACTGCAAGATCTGGTGCAGGCAATTGTCAGCAGCAATACTCGCCTGCTGTCTCGCACTCCCGGAGTCGGCACGAAAACCGCTGAGCGAATTGCCCTGGAACTTAAAGCAAAGCTGTCAGACTGGCGGCTTCAGTCGGGCTTAACCACTCTGCCCGATGCCACTCCCGCAACCACCATTCAAGAAGATGTGGAAATGACACTGCTAGCCCTGGGCTACACCACCAGCGAAATCACGCAGGCATTGCGGGCAGTTGGACAAAAGACCGCATTATCTAAGAATGCCGATGCAGAAGATTGGATTCGAGAAGCGATCGCCTGGTTAAGTCGTTAGTTATCTTTTCAAATAGGCTTGCAGAGAAGCCCGACTCGACGCAGGCTTTGAATTTGTAAATCAGGCTTCCGGACTCAAAAACAGGTTTTAAACTCGTAAACCTGATTTCAAACTTGAAAACCTAATTTCAAACTCGTAAACCTTGTTTTGAACTTTAAAAACCTAATTTCAAACTTGAAAACCTTGTTTTGAACTTTAAAGATCAGGTTTTAAACTTGAAAACCTGTTTTTGTTTACAATTTCCAGAAAAAATACTGGCGTGAGGGGCGATCGCCCACTGTGTTTCCTCAAAAACTCTGTAGCTTATCACCTTGACGAAATACCGTTCGCTCAGATATGCTCTCACGTTAAGGTTGTCTTTTTTATTCACGGCAACCCGACTACACCCAAAAATCTAGCGCCGCTCAAAGCTGTTCCCGCAGCAGTGAGCGACTAACCCCCAAACTGAGGTACCAGTCTGGCGGCTAATGGTGAATTTTAACACTCCCTTAGCCACCCCGACTTGTCGTGTCAAAAAAAGCGGGGTGGCTAGGTTTTTGGGGTTTCCTCAAAAACCATAAGGAGTTACAACTCATGTCTCAATGTTTTTTGGAATCTCCCAACGTACCCACCGTTGAGAGAGAAGTCTCTGCACTTCAGAATAGTGAGCGCGATCGCATCCGAGTTCTTATCATTAGCTCTCGTGATGGTGTCATTGAAACCATTCACGACTTATATCATCGCGGCTTTGCCGAAGTGAGTGCGTGGAGTCCGCTTTTACCTGCACCCAGTTCTGGTGAAGTGATGAGTATTTTGACACGCGATCGGAGAAAAGGAGAGTAAGAGAAAAGAGGGAAGGGAGGGGCGATCGCACAAAGTTGATGAATATTGTTGCACTGCTAGATGAGTGCGATCACCTCTATTGGTTAAAAAGTCGGTACGTACTGAGGTTGGTTTAGCACAAATCGTATCTGCCCCAATCTAATTTGAAGATATTACAGATGTGTGTAAGGGCGCGTTGCGATCTGCCCTTACACAGAGTTGATGTGCTGCCAAGTCTAGTTAAGCTGGTATAAGAATATACGGAACAATTCAGGCTATTCAGCCTAAGCAACGTCTTAAGCAGAAAGAACTCGGGCTAAGCACCTAATTTGAGGTCTTATGCTGAATCACTCTGCCTATCCACCCCCTTAAGGATCTTAGGCAGAAACTTTCTGTCTAATAATAGTTAGCCTGCTTCGTTTCTGGGTTGAGACGGTACAGCAAGGTTATCTATGGGATAGCAAGCAGCATATTTACTTCATAAATAAAGCAAATATGCCAGCTACAGCACTTGCAAAACTAATTACGCCTACAACTGAACTTATCACTGGGTTTTCTTTGATCAGTTCAACAAAGGCTGTAAGGGGCTTGCAAATAAATAGAATCCCAGTCAATTTAGTAGGCATGGAGCAGGGAGTACGTTTCTTTGCTCAAAACCACTAGAGCAGGAAATTCTCCAATCATGCTGACTGACA
>NZ_JACJOV010000148.1:0-62406 GCF_014695745.1 Leptolyngbya sp. FACHB-671
CGTCTACGGCATTACCTAGCACGGCTGCACCGTAAAACCTTGTGCTACTCCAAATCCCTTGAGATGTTGAAATGTTCACTCCGTTTGCTGCTTCACTATTTGAAGTATCGAGCTATTCCTCTACCTACTTAACCATTACGGTTTCAGCAACGCCGGAATTTTTACTCAGAAAGGTCTTGATAGGAACAATCTCCCGCTATCTCTGCTGCTTATTTTTTTGGGAGTTTACGGAGCGATCGGTGTTCGCAAATACCGAGAACGCATTCATTACAGTCTATCAATTATAAAACTTTATCGTGACAAGTTGGATAAGTTATATCCTGACGCACAGATTGAAGCACTGAGGATTCAAGCAAAAGAATTTCATGAAAAGCGTCACCCGTTTATGACAAAAATTTATCCCAATCAGCTTTGGGTGGCGCTTCATACATCAATTGCGATCGCTGGCTGCATTCTTACAATTTTCCTCTTAAGTTTGTGATGAAAAAGCGTAGGAATAATGCTGAAGATTGTTTAAACACCTAACAACCATGCTGCACTGGAATGTATTCAACATAATCAGTTAGGGTGTAAAGGTTATCTACATCCGGTAACCGCGATCGCTCGACCGCTAAATTACTAGTAATGTGCTTTTCAGGGGATATTTATGGAATGCGATCGCAAGAAGTTGATAGACAATCGTGGACATTTCTCCTAGCTTACTCACAAACAGTTGTAACTAGGAGCAAGCAGCATGGGTCTTGGGCTAAGTGGGAAGGTCGCGATCGTCACAGGTGGAAGCTCCGGAATCGGTCGAGCTACTGCGATTGAGTTGGCTAGACAAGGGGCGAAGGTCGTTGTTGCGGCTCGTAGAGAGTCAGAAGGCGAAGAAACAGTTCAGCAGGTCAAAGCGGCTGGCAGTGGTGGTTTTTTTATCAAGACTGACGTAACAAAGGCAGCAGATATTGATGCACTTATTAATCAGACTTTAGAGTCCTACAGTTGTCTCGACTGTGTTTTCAACAACGCTGGATTTGGCAAAGCTACACCACTCGTTGAACTGTCAGAGCCAGAGTGGGACTTAGAATTAAACGTCAACCTGAAAGCAGTGTGGCTATCGATGAAGTATGAGATTCCGGCGATGCTCAAAAGTGGGGGTGGGGCGATCGTCAATATGGCATCTCAAGGAGGTGGTGTAATTGGTGTGCCTAATTTTGGCAGCTACACTGCTGCCAAAGGAGGGGTAGTGGCTCTAACCCGAACTGCTGCAATGGAATACGGGAGACAAGGGATTCGGATCAACTGCGTCAGTCCAGGTTTAATTTTGACTGATTTATTGGCTGAGGTTCCTCAGGATACCTTGCAGCAAATGGAGGCAAGCGTCCCGCTCAAGCGAGGTGGAACGCCAGAGGAGGTTGCTAAAGCAGTTGTTTGGCTATGTTCTGACGATGCTTCTTACATCACTGGGCACAACTTAGTGATTGATGGCGGCTACACGGTACAGTAGGTTGCAGTCAAACATTCGCTTGGAGCGGACTGACGAAAGATTTAGGTGTATCGCAAAGGTTGTCTGCGTCCGCTCAAGTGCACCGTTAGCTAGTACCCATTTATATATTTAAGAAACACGTTTTTTAGGTTCTTATGTTGATTAGCAGTTCGTCCTTCTACTTTAAAAACATACTCTTAGCAAATGCTGGAATTCCACTATTCTCTCAGAGCCTTTTCTATCAGGTTCTCCTGCTAATCCCAATTATTGTGATTGAAGCCTACATTCATAGGAAACTGCTTAAAACTGGTGTTTTCAAAGCAGTTTGGGTTGCTTTTAGCACCAATGTTATATCAACTGTTGTCGGAGGGCTGCTTGTTATATTACCGATTGGAGCATTGACCGGAACCATACTTTTTGGATCGACTGTACCGGTGCAGCCGGGTTCCTTTCCGTTTCTACCACTGGAAATCATCTTCACACTCCTTCCTATGTTTTGGTTTTCTGTGGTTGTGGAATCATTTATAGGTTCTCTTAGCCTTAGAAAAGTTGATTACAGAAAGGTGAAGCAATCATTCTTGGTTGCCAATGTGTATACATACTTAATGCTTGAGATATTGGCTATTACCCAACTTATCAAGGGATACGTTGAAAGGCGCGGCTAATATAACCACCGTATTTTGAAACGTTTACAACAGGACGGGTAAGGATTTAACCCCATGCACTCCAGTCGAGGGAATAAACTCCAATGTGGCGTTTGGATCAATCCGTAAGTTGGACAGGCGTTCTAGCACCGCACTTAGTACAATTTTGCCTTCTAGACGAGCCAGGGGCGCACCCAGACAAAAGTGAATGCCATTGCCAAAGGCTAAGTGTGGATTGGGATCACGATCGACAATGAACTCATCTGGGCGATCGAACTTTGTCTCATCCCGGTTGGCTGACCCCATCCAAACGATGACCATTTGTCCTGCTGGAATGGTCTGTTCCCCCACCTGTACGTCAACTTTGGTAAACCGTTCTATTCCCTGCACCGAGGAGCGATAGCGCAAGACTTCCTCGACTGCCAGCGGCACCAGATCTGGCTCCCGCTTCAGCCGCTCGAAGGCTTCTGGATGTTCCTTGAAACAGAGAACAGCATTTCCCAGTAAGTTTGTTGTGGTTTCATTACCAGCGATTAACAGGATCATGCAGAAATCTACTAGCTCCTGAGCAGTCAGGGTTTCGGCTGCTTCGTGGGCGGCAAGTAAATCACTAATTAAGTCTTTGCCAGGATGCTGTCGCCGCTGTTCTAGCAAATGTCGAAAATAGTCAGCCATTGCTGTTATTGCCGTTGAGTCATACACCACAATTCCATCTGACCACCGCTTAAAGTCTTCGCGATCTGCAATGGGAATACCTAAAATTTCAGCAATCACAATGATAGGTAGGGGAATTGCCAGGTCACGCATAAAGTCAATCCGTTCCTGCCCCTGGACTTGATCAATCAGTTCATGGGTAATTTGAGTAATGCGCGGTGCTAATTCTTCTATCCGACGAGCCGTAAACACCTTTGCAACCAGCGATCGCAGTGATTGATGTTTGGGTGGGTCAGTATAGTTCAAGCTTTGAGTCAAATCAGTTTGCTCAGGTGGATGAGGAATTTTGGACGAAAATGTTTGCCAATCCGAAAATATCCGTTTTACATCCTCATAGCGAAACACCATCCAGACTTGCTGATTTGCGTCATACCACACAGGTGATTCACGGCGCATCTGGGCATACCAAGGATAAGGATTGCCAAATAGTTCGGAATTCAGTGTTGCTATTGATGGTTGATTGGTTTCCATGATGAATCTCGTATGTGAGCAATTATATGTGAGCAAAAATGTGCATTGGCAGGACAAACTAGCTGGATGAACTGGAGTCATCAGCATTCAGACAACAGATTGAGAAATATTAGCTAGCTGATTCGGGCGATCGCGTCATCGCCAGCAGTGTTTCCACCACTTGAGTCAGCTGAGGCTCCTCTAAAGTGCCAACTTGAAACACTTCTGAAAGCCACAAACCATCAGCCGCCAACAGAATAATTGTTGCCTTTATGGGATCAATTCCACTGGTTTCAATTCGCTGCCGTGACTGCTGTTCATAGACTTTGGCAGATTCAAACAAGTCGGGCGAGTTAGCCGCAATTGAAGAAAGACGGGCAACTAATGCCAGTGATTGTTTGCTAAACCGTAGCGTCGCTCGAATATATGCGCGCACCCACTGTCCGGGCGTTCCCGGTGCATCGTCCTGGTCAAACTCAGTCTGCAATACTGCTTCAAAATCTTGAATCAGTTGCTCCACCATGCTTGTCATCAGTGCGTCTTTGTTAGGAAAGTGATAAAGTAACCCTCCTTTACTGACTCCTGCTTGTTGAGCTACAGCATCCAGTGTTAATGCTTCAACTCCTTTGTCAATGACAACTTGACTAGCAGCCCGGAGCAGGGCTTCACGCGTGGCTGATCGAGATTTTGACCGTTTTGTATCAGCCATAGATATCAGCCACAGAAATGACCAGGAAACTATCACGAAATCTGGGGGCATTCGGCGTTTTAGCATCAAGCTTCAACAGGCAAAAGCTCGATTGCCAAACGCTTGTAAGTAACCATAAACTTACTGTACCGTCTGGACGGTTTTAATGTCAATGCCTGCCCTATTTCTATTTTTTGTTCTAATCTTTGAGGTTATAGCCTTTGAGGTTATAGCTACACTACAACCTTTGGCGATCGTTGCAGAGTCAGAGATATGGAGCAGCTACTTTATAAGTTTTGCGAAAAATAACGTTCTTTGACATTTTCGATGTCAACGCAACAATATTGTTCAATCAGAGGCATTAACGCAGTAATAATATGGCACGGACGATTACGGTTGATTGAGGAAAAAAATAACATGACTTCCAACAATTCACGTCAAACCCTTGGTCGTGGCCGTTTATACGAAAGCATTGTAGATACCATTGGAGACACGCCCTGCATTCGGGTCAATACCCTAGCCCCTGATCATGTTCGTCTGTATGTCAAAGCAGAGTTCTTTAATCCTGCCGCTTCGGTTAAAGACCGTCTCGCCATCAGCATTATTGAAGAAGCCGAGCGTCGTGGGGATCTCAAACCGGGTCAAACCGTTGTGGAGGCCACCAGCGGCAACACGGGCATTGGTCTAGCCATGGTTTGTGCGGCGAAGGGTTATCCTTTAGTGGTTACGATGGCGGATAGTTTCTCGATTGAACGACGCAAGCTGATGCGATTTCTCGGCGCTAAGGTGGTGCTCACCCCCCGAGCCGAAAAAGGCTATGGCATGTACCAAAAGGCAAAAGAATTAGCCGATACGAACGGTTGGTTTCTAGCTCATCAGTTTGAGACAGATGACAACGCAAAAATCCACGAAAACACAACCGCCCGTGAGATTCTGGCTGATTTTGCCGGAGAAAAGCTTGACTACTGGGTTACAGGCTATGGCACAGGTGGAACTGTATCGGGTGTAGCTCGGGTGCTGCGTAAAGAACGACCTGAGACAAAAATCATTCTCACCGAGCCCAGTAATGCGCCAGTGGTTGGGTCTAACATTCCTCAGGAACGCAACGCAGACCGTTCTCCTGCCGTGAGCCATCCAGCATTCCAACCTCATCCCATTCAGGGCTGGACTCCTGATTTTGTCCCCTATGTTTTACAAGAAGCCATTGATCACCACTACTTTGATGAGTTTGTTCCAGTCTCTGGAGCAGAGGGTATTGAGTGGTCTAATAAATTAGCTCGTCAAGAAGGAATTATCACCGGAATTTCCGGAGGTGCAACCTTTGCCGTTGCCATGCAGGTCGCTGAGAAGGCTGCTGCTGGCTCTGTCATCCTCTGTATGCTGCCCGATACGGGTGAGCGATATCTATCATCCCCTCTATTTGAAAAGATTGAGGAGTTCATGTCACCAGAGGAACTTGCTTTATCCCATTCGACCCCTCAATTTCAAATGTCTGCTACTTAAAGGCATGAATTCATCAAACTTTCTGCGTGAAGGGTTAGCGCTACCCTTCACGCTTCAAAAGTGATTCATGCAAAAGTTTTATTGATTGAAGGTTCGGAATCGGTGAGGTGAAGCAGGTGAGCCATGAGTTACGCTGCGCTAAGGCATCCTGCATGAGCCAAGTTCTAGGTTTCTGCCGCTACGCATAGTCTAAAGGTTAACGAACGGTAGGTTCTTCCACTCGTCTTACCTCAACCATTTGTCCCGAATTGAGGCGGGTCAAGTAATCTTCCAATGCTTCTACTACTTTGCCTGATAGGAGAAAACAGCCGAGTAAGTTGGGAAATGCCATTGCCAGAATCATCATGTCACCAAAGTTGAGAACAGACTGGAGGTTTACCACCGCTCCAACAAATACAAAGATGACGTAGATGATCTGATAGACCCTTAGCGATCGCTCCCCAAACAAAAATGTCCAGCTTCGTTCGCCATAATAGCCCCAGGAAATAATGGTGGAGAAGGCAAACAAAAAGACTGCAATCCCCAAAATTACAGGAAACCAGGGGATTGAGGTAGAAAAAGCCTCAAAGGTCATCTGAATGCCATCGGGTTCTCCGCCTGTCTGGTTTGCGTAAACTCCGGTGATTACAATAACCAGAGCGGTCATATTGCTGACTACAACGGTGTCAATAAACGGTTCCAGTAGAGCAACAATACCTTCGCGCACAGGTTCATCAGTCCGGGCAGCAGAGTGAGCGATGGGGGCTGAGCCGACTCCAGCTTCGTTGTCAAAAGCAGCCCGTCTCACACCTTGAACTAAGACTGCAACGAGTCCTCCTGTAATCGCTGCTTGAGGTGAAAAGGCTTCACGCACAATGGTGGCAGCGGCGGCTGGAATTTCGGTCAAGTTAGTGACGAGAATCCAAAGTGCTGCGACAAAGTAAGTGAGACACATCGCGGGTACCAGAAACCCGGCTACTGCTCCAATTCGCCGAATCCCACCGATAATAACTAAGCCTACCAGCGCCATGAGAACCAGCCCATAGAGCCAGTTGAAGCCCTCTAAGGCAGGAATAGCGGCAGTTAAGCCAGCAAAAGACTGGTTAACCTGAAACATGTTGCCACCACCAAACGCGCCACCAATACAAAATACACAGAAGACCCCTGCCAAAACTTTACCGAGAGGGCGCAACCCTTTTTCCGCTAAGCCACGGGAGAGATAATACATTGGCCCGCCAGAAACAGTGCCATCAGGACGAATGATGCGATACATCAAGCCCAAGGTACACTCAGCAAACTTGCTAGACATGCCTAGCAGCCCGACGATAGTCATCCAAAAGACGGCTCCGGGTCCACCAAGCTGAATAGCGATCGCCACTCCTGCAATGTTGCCCAGTCCAACGGTGGCAGAGAGCGCAGCAGAAAGTGCCTGAAAGTGAGAGACTTCTCCAGGTTCATCAGGGTTATCATAATTGCCCCTAACCACATCAATCGCATGACGAAACGCCCGAATATTAACAAACTTCATCCGAAACGTGAAGAAGATTGCTCCCGCCAGTAACCACAGGACAACCAGTGGCATACCACCAATACTGAGAAAGATCACTTTTTCTAGAGCTGCTACAACTGCACCAAAAACAGCGTCAATGCCAGCTAAGAACCCATTTGTATTTGCTGTATCAGAGGCTTGAGCGAATCCAGGCGCAGCTAAAACAAGCAAAACCAAAAATGTTAGAGCAATGTTTTTTATAGATCTCATAGAATCTTATTGCGGGAAATTAGTTGGTATTAAGAAATTACAATTTTTGCAGACTATTTTTGTTCTAAAGAAACACTTTCCCCCGGAAAAGCACACTACACAAGTTTTCTGTAGAAACCCGGTTTTCAAGCCCAGTCAAAAGTTTCAGGGTTTGCTCCACTTTAAGGAGTAGAAGAAAGATCTGTCTAATTAAGTAGATGACGTACTAGAAGTTGTAATCAGGAATGAGTGCTTATTCGTCATCAATGAATTTCAGCTTTTACTCACTAGAACCAGAATTTGCACTACTAGCAAAACCTGTAGGGTAATTCTGAATAATTTGTGGAAGTAGAGCGTTGAGCGATCGCCCCGACTCATCTGTAACCCTAGTTTTTGGAATTGGTATGACTTATTTCTCTTTACGTTAAATTATTAGGGTTGACGGCGTAGGTTCTTTGCTATGAGTTCTGTAGATGGGCTGCCGCTGGTTGATCTAACTAAACAGGTTCGTCCTGCGTTGTCCGAGTCGCCGGTCATTTCGAGTCAGCGATCGCAATGGCAAGGGATATTTTTTAACCATTACGATCATCCGGCGCACGAAAGTCCAGAATTTCAATACGTGCAGCACGTTATTGGAATCACGGGCAGCGGGCATCCCATTTCATCAGAGCATCGATTTGAGGGACAGGTGCAGACCTGTTATTGTCAGCCCGGTGAGGTGTTGTTTATTCCTGCTAAAGTCAGGTACTCATCGATTTGGCAGCAACCTGGTGAGTTTTCCTTAATTGGCTTTCTTCCAGCCTTCTTTGAGAAAATCGTCAACGAATCGATTCAGGTCAAGCAGATTGAACTGATTCCCAAAATTGGTGTGGCTGATCCATTCATTCAGCAAGTTGGGCTCGCTCTTAAAGCGGATGTAGAAGCAGACCATCCAGCAGGGCGAATGTTTGGGGAATCGTTAGCGACAGGATTAGCAATCCATTTGATTAAGCATTATTCAACGTGGCAGGTGAAACTGCCGCCGAGAGCATCAGGACATTTATCAAAGTCTCAACTGCAAAAAGTAACGGACTACATCCAAACTCATCTGGATCAGGATGTTTCTCTGGCTGACATGGCAGGGATACTAGGACTGAGCCAGTATCATTTCTGTCGGTTATTCAAGCAATTAACGGGTAAGACTCCCCATCAATATCTCACTCAATGCCGAATCGATAGAGCAGAGCAATTATTGTCAAAATCAGAATTGACGATTACCGAAATTGCCTTTGAAGTTGGCTTCACAAACCACAGTTCTTTTACTCGCCTCTTTCGTCAATATGTGGGTGTAACGCCAAAGATGTTTAGAGAACCCCGTTAAACATTACAGCAAGATCTGCATAGGTTCAGCAGATATCAAACATCTTTGCTTAAAAAAAATTGGATGTGCTCTGCAAAAATATGAGCATTTTCAAAGTGAATGTTATGTCCGCACCGCTCCACAATTCTGAGCTGCATGAGTTTTCCTAGCTGAGACATTTCATGATTGATCTGGACAAATTTAGGGTCTAATTCACCTGTTAGCAGACTGATTGGAACTGTGTTTTGTTGGATTTGTTGCCACAGTGAAGGCTGACAGCCTGTACTCAGATAGCAGAGAGACTTAGCAAGCTGTGCGGGACGATTTTTTAGACGTTGCTTTAGCAATTTCTCAAAGTCTGAGTGGTGTTGAAGTGAGTTAAATAGCGGCTGTTCGTACCATTTTGTTAAGAAGGAAGGAAAATTTGCTTTTAGTTTTTTGGCTAAAGTGAGATCCTGTTGAATTCGCTGCTCCCTCTCGGCTGAAGTCTTAAGCCCTGGAGAAGCAGACTCTAATACTGTTTTTAAGAACTTGTGTGGAAAGTGAAGCGTCAGGTATAGGGCAAGTCGTCCTCCCATCGAATAGCCAACGAGAGAGCAGAATTGAATCTTGAGAGCCTCCAAAAATTGGATTAACCCATGTGCGGTGCTTTCGATGGTATATGCTTGATCGCCAGTTTTGACTTGAGTTTTTCCATGTCCTGGTAGATCGATAGAGAGACAACAGTAGCGATTAGATAGAAGGGCGATCGCCTGGTCAAACTCATGACAATCCCCCATAAACCCGTGCAAAAACAAAATTACGGGATGAGCGGGCTGCCCTACCGCCTGATAGTTGAAACGATACTGATCAACGTTGACAAACTGCTCCATCGTGAACTGTTTGAACTAAGTTCCTCAAAACTCCGCTCAAGTCCAAATTTCGCCAAAGCTCAAGCTAAGCAACCATCGTTACTGTTCCTGTGTCCAGGTCATATCGACCGCCGACGATCTTGAGTTTGCCTAACTGTAATCGCTCTGTTAGGAGGGGCGATCGCTTCAACTGTTCAATCTGGTACTGCACATTCGCAGTTACAGCATTATCGACCGTATCACCTGCCTTGTCTTTGACCCGTTCAACCGCTGGCAAAATGGCTTTGACGAAGCTGCCAATCTCACCGGGTAGAGTCTCGTTTTGCACCGCAGCCGTGACAGCACCACAGCGCTCGTGCCCCAGCACCATTAGCACCGGCGTATCTAGTAAAACAACGGCATATTCAATGCTACCAAGCGCCTCTGGCGTAGCAATATTTCCGGCGATTCGCACGTCAAAAATGTCACCGATGCCCTGGTCAAAAAGGATTTCGGCTGGCACTCGTGAGTCTGCACAACTCAGTACAGTGGCAAAGGGATGCTGCACCTGAGCCACTTCCTGTAACCGTGCTGCTGACTGGTCTGGATATTGCGGCTGATGCTGGACAAACCGTTGATTGCCTTCCATCAGTTTTTGTAGAGCATCATCAGGACTGAGGGAAGGGGCGATCGCAGACAGTTCAGCAGCTTCAGCCTGCTTTACGCGCCCTAAGAAAGTGCCAGCTGCTAAACCCAAGGTTGTGATTGAAGCTCGTTTTAGCAGGTCACGCCGACCAATGAAACTATGGGTATGATTCATAGTGACTCACAATGATGCAATACATTTAACAGAGCGAATTTCCATTACATCTGAGACGTAACAGGTGCCACCAAACTTGTTGAGCAAAGGTCGAACATTTTCGACAACTGTTTTAATTTGCTCAGGCATACAGAAAGCAAGAATGTAAACATTATCTAGCATGGTCATGTCTAGATCTTCAGTGCCGTCTCGCAACCCTGTACCTGCAACATTACGAATTACAGCGTGACCGTGTATACCTGATTTATTTAAGCTATCCAAAATTTTGCCAAGCTCAAATGAATTGGCAATAATTTCTATTTTTTTAACAAGATGCATGAGATTATCTCCACAACAGGTCAATTCCGTACAGATAGAGTGGAATTCCTACAATGATGTTGAATGGGAATGTCACCGCTAGAGCAGTCGAAACATACAGGCTGGGGTTCGCTTCGGGCACCGTTATTCGCATCGCTGCTGGGACAGCAATATAAGAAGCACTTGCACACAAAACGGAGAACAAAAGTGCATCTCCTTGAGGCATGTTAATGAATCTGGCAATAAGCAGCCCAATGCCTGCATTGAGTATAGGAATCAGTATGGCAAACGAGATTAGAAAAAGGCCAGTTTTTTGTAAGTCTTTAAGTCTTCTAGCAGCAACGAGTCCCATGTCTAGCAAGAAGAAGGTCAAAACGCCGTAAAACATTCCCTGAGTAAAGGGTTCTAAGGCGTGCCAACCCCGCTCTCCCGTCAATACGCCGATCAATAAGCTACCTACCAGCAAGAAAACTGAACTGTTAAGAAATGCTTCTTTCAGCACTTCCGACCAGGCAAATTCTCGTGTCTCATCCACGGTAAATAAGTTGACTAAAATCAGACCTACAATAATTGCTGGGGACTCCATTAGGGCAAGAGCCGCAACCATATAGCCATCAAAATCGATGCCAAGTCCAGTCAAAAAAGTACTTGCAGTAATAAAGGTGACAGCGCTAATCGAGCCGTAGGTGGCCGCGATCGCAGCTGAGTCATAGGCATCCAGCTTTATCCTTAGAATAAAAAAGGTATAAAACGGCACAATACATGCCATCAGCATTGCCGCAAGAAGCGTCAACATGACTTCCTGAGTAATGCCACTTTTAACTAGCTCTACCCCTCCCTTAAAGCCGATCGCAAATAGCAGGTAGAGCGAAAAGAGTTTTGGAATAGGAGCAGGAATTTCCAGGTCAGATTTGACTAGAACAGCAGTTATGCCCAAGAAAAAGAACAGAATGGGTGGGTTCAGGATGTTGGATACGATTAAGCTGACATCCATGTCCGTCCCCCTTGCTGCTGATAAAACCGAAAGTTTAGAAAATGTTGCATTGTCAAAAAAGGATGTAACGGTTGAATCATGATTATCGCGTCCTGTCACCCCCTGTCAATGGAATCCTGCAGGACAAAGTCATTTGTACCTGCTAGAAACCGCAAAGATTCCTAAATTTGCTGAATAAACAAGATTTCATTCTTGTGAAACGGAAATTAGCGATCGCCTTAATTCCCTTATTCCCAGTCCTTCTCCCATAAAGCGCAAGGGATTGTTGCTACCGCTTACTCGTGCTGGTTGAGGGGTTGCTTATCGCCTGGACTTTAACCCTGAACCTATATTTCGCTCAGGCTGACACATGGCGAACTCGGCAAATCAAGTTGATTAACCAGGAACTCGACCTGCGAATTTTAGAACAGCAGCGTACTGAAGAAAATTTGCGAAGGAGTGAAGAGTGCTGGCAGCTAGCCCTGGGCGGCAACAATTGCGCGGCAACAATGTTAGCTCAATCTTGGTCTCGTAGAGCGTGCAGAACCTGCCGCTTAATGTCTACAAATTCGGGAGTGAGTTTTATTTCCAGGTCGCGTTGAGCAGGTAGGGTAATAGGTACTTCGAGCTTCAGTTGTCCTGGACAGCGGCTCATGACATAGACTCGCTGCGACAGGAAGATTGCTTCTTCAACATCGTGGGTAATCATCAAGATAGTAGTATGGGTTTGATCCCATAGTCTGAGCAAAAATTGCTGCATTTGCTCCTTGGTTTGGGCATCGAGCGCGCCAAAGGGTTCGTCCATCAGCAAGACTTCGGGTTCGTTGGCAAGGGCACGGGCGATCGCCACTCGCTGTTTCATGCCACCAGAGAGCTGCTTAGGATAAGCTTTGGCAAACTGAGTTAGCCCCACTACGTCCAGATAATAATTCACCCGCTCTTGCTGTTGTGCCCGTGATAGGCGGCGCAGCTTTAACCCAAAGGCAATATTTTCACTGACTGTCAGCCAGGGATAAAGCGTATAGCCCTGAAATACCATACCCCGGTCAGAGCCAGGACCAGCGACCATTTCTCCATCAACTAAAACTTGCCCTGCGGTTGGCGAATCCAGTCCAGCAACAATGTTGAGCAGCGTCGATTTGCCGCAACCGGATGCCCCAACCAGGCAGACAAACTCTCTCGCATGAAGCTGAAAGTTGATATTTTGCAGCACCATCAGCGGTTTGCCCTGAACCTGGAAGGTCTTGAACAGCCCGCGAACTTCCATCTTGGGCTGTGCGGTGGAGGAGGGGCTCACATCGAGTCCGGCTTCTTGTCCTCGCACATCGCTGGATGGGCGGGTGTTCAGCATGATCAAAATTCCTGAGTAGGGGTGGGCATCACTTTTGATATAGGTTTTCTCAGTTAAACCGATGATTGCGAGATGAAAAGTTAACTGAGATACAGTTCATCGCTACTTTCAATCAAAACAGTCCCGTCAGTCAAGATAGCTAGGAGCGGTAAAATCAAGAGGTTGGAAATCAATTGTTCACAACTATTCTCCGTATCTCTGGATACAAAAAGTCAACCGGGAATCTATAGACTGTCTGGAATAAAGCCTTCCACACTCCTCAATTCCAAACAGTACTTCAGCCGTGGTTAACCTGATTGGGACAGAACTAGATCAGAAGTCGAAGCAGCCTGCCTGGTTGCAGTCGTGGCAACCGCGATCGCTCTCCAGTGAAGCGGTTACGCTTCCGGCTGAGATGTACAGTTCACTAGAGATCTATCGCTTGGAACAAGAGCGCATCTTTGGCAAATATTGGTATTACGTGGGGCATGTCAGCCAGCTTGATGGTCCAAACTCTTACTTCACTGTTGAGATTGCCGAGCAGCCTCTGGTCATTCTGCGGAATAAGGCGGGCGAGTTACGCGCCTTTTTCAACATTTGTACCCATCGGGCTGGTCCAGTGGCCGTAGACAGCGGCAAGTGTAACCGTCTTACCTGTCTTTACCATGCCTGGAGCTTTGACTTGGAGGGCAACCTGCGCGGCATTCCTGATATGGAGGAGGCAGAGAATTTTGACCTGGTGGCTTACGGTTTGACGGCGGTGAAGGTGGACACCTGGGGTCCATTCATCTTTGTTAACCTGGACCCTAAATCAGATGCTTTGGCAGTTCAGTTAGGCGAATTGCCGGAGATGTTTAAGCGATACAAGCTAGAAACCTGGGCAAGGGCTCATTATATTGACTATTGGACGGATAGTAACTGGAAGCTGTACGTCGAAAATAATGCAGAAAACTATCACGAGCCAACAGTTCACCCGATTCTGGCCAAGTATTATCAGCACATAAAGGCTGAGGCGAGATATCACTATTACTTGCAATACACCCCTTTTGTGGGTCGAGACGAGTTGCCGTCTGAGAAAGACCCAGCCCTTTACGTTGATGGGCTGAATGAGTACGAGATGGCAGGTATTTCGACAATGAGTTTTTTCCCGAACTTTGCCTGGATTGTGGCACCCAACTGCGCCATCATTTACCTGATTGATCCTCAAGGGCCATGCCGTACCAGAGTTCGGTGGGATTGGCTGGTGCCGAATACGGATGCTGCTAAGTCACCAGCAAATCTGGAGCCGCTGATCGAGTTTTATGACGGCATTCAGCAAGAAGATTTACAGCTCTTGCCTGAAGTTCAAAAGCGAACTCAGTCCTTGGGGTATCGTCAGGGACGCTTATCCCCAACGCGTGAAATGGGCACACACCTGTTTCAAGAGCTGATTATGAGGGCGATCGCCACTCCCGCCAAATAGAAACCATCCTTTTCTCATACCACTACACTCTTCCCTCCATGCCTCTGCCTGCTTCCCTCCCTTCTCAATCCCCTATCCTCTGGGAAGAACTCACCTGGGAGGAAATTACTCACTTGCGCGATCGCGGCATGAATTTGGTAATTCTTCCTGTTGGCGCAACTGAGCAACATGCCCTGCATCTACCCGTTGGAGTTGATACTTTCTCAGCGACCGCAGTGGCTCATGGTGTTTCTGCCCAAACGGGAATTCCTGTTTTGCCGACTTTGCCCTACGGCTGCTCTCTAGGACATTCCAAAAAGTGGGCAGGCACGATTTCGCTGCGTCCCGAAACGCTAGCAACACTGGTGTTAGAAATTGCAGAATGGGTCTGTAGTGCAGGTTTTAGTCGCATTTTGCTGCTCAATGGACATGTCACAAATTGGGCACCTTTGCGCTGTGGTTTAGAAAATGTGCGTCACCAATATCCAGATCTAAGGATTGCACTGCGCTCAGTTTGGGAAATTTCGCCTAAGATCCATGAGTTTTATCACCGTGATGCGGCTAATTTTCACGCCAACTGTGCTGAAACATCGGTGATGTTAGCGCTACGTCCAGATCTAGTGCAGCTTGAGAAAGTCGTAGATGAACCCGATCGCTCCGTCGGTTGTTTCTTTGCCTACACAGTGAACAAAGAGAGCGTTCATGGCACAGTCGGTTCGCCCAGTAAGGCAGATGAAGCGTTTGGCAAACAAATTTTGGAGGTGGCAGTGAGTGAGCTGAGTGAGCAGTTGAAGAGGGCGATCGCCGAAGGAACTCCCCTAGAAGAAATGCCACCTCCTACGGTTTCATAACTCCTTCTAAAGCGTAGAAATACCGTAGGTTGGGTGAAGCAAAGCATAACCCAACAACCAGAATACTATCAAATGTTGGGTTTCGCGATGCTCCACCCAACCTACATTTTTAACTCATACACTTCCTTAAAATGGCTGAAACTCTTACGCCTGAGCTGCAATCTCTCAAAACCTCGCTGCAAGATAAAGGGGTTAAATATGCCCTTGCTAGTTTTGTCGATATTCACGGAATGTGTAAGGCAAAGGCAGTTCCCTTGTCTCACTTTGGGCAAATGATGGCAGGTTCAGAGCTGTTTACTGGAGCAGCTTTGGATGGCGTGCCGCAGGCTGTGAGTGATGAGGAAGTTTCTGCTCGTCCTGATCCCGATTCGGCAACTATTTTGCCCTGGAATTCTGAGATTGCTTGGTTTGCTAGTGATTTATATCTGCAAGGAAAACCCTTTGATGCCTGCTGTCGAAGCATTCTCAAGAAGGTGTTGGCAGAAGCGGCTGAAATGGGTTTCACCTTCAATATGGGGATTGAAACTGAGTTTTTTATCCTGAAGGAAACGGCAGATGGACGGGGGGCACCTGTCAGCGATCGCGACACTCTAGCAAAACCCTGCTACGACCTACCCGGACTGCTCGATAACTTTACCTGGGTGCAAGAGATTGTCGAAGCAATGAATCAGCTTGGTTGGGATGTCTACTCGTTTGACCATGAGGATGGCAACGGGCAGTTTGAGACGGATTTTACTTACTGCGATGCCCTCAAAATGTCCGATCGCCTCACCTTCTTCAAACTTATGGTGAAGGAAATTGCCAAAAAACACGGTTATTTCGCTACCTTCATGCCTAAGCCTTTCGCTGACCGCACAGGCAGTGGCGCACACTACAACATGTCGCTGGCAGATGTCAAAACGGGTGAAAACTTGTTTGTTGATGTTGATGATCCGCGTCGCTGTGGCTTGTCAAAGCTAGGCTATCAGTTCATTTCAGGCGTTCTCAGACATGCTCAGGCAATCTGTGCAGTGATTGCGCCCACCGTTAATAGCTATAAGCGCTTGGTGCCAAAGGGCAGTATGTCAGGCTTTACCTGGGCACCTGTGTACATCTGCTATGGCAATAATAATCGCACTAACATGTTGCGGATTCCGCTGGGTGGCGGGCGGGTGGAATGTCGGGCATCTGACATTTCTAGCAACCTATATTTAGGCGCGGCAATGATTCTGGCGGCAGGGCTGGAGGGAATTCGGGAAGGGCTTGATCCGGGTGAACCGCATACCGAAAACATGTACGAATATTCGCTCAAAGAATTGGAGGAGAAGGGAATTAAGTTTTTGCCACGCACGTTAGGAGGGGCGATCGCCGCCTTTGCCGCCGATCCGCTCAGCAAATTGGTAATGGGTGATCTAATGTATCAAACCTATGTTGACTTCAAAACTCAGGAATGGGAGGAATACCACAGTCACGTTTCTGATTGGGAAATTCAGCGTTACCTGAAATTTTTCTAGAGGAAAAATTGAATGCAGTCTGCTATCTATCCTCAACCCCGTGAAGCAGTTCCCAATCCCCATTTGTCGTCCTTCACTGCATTCATCGCGCAGAAAAACGGACAGTTACAGACGTGGTTTGGTTCAATTCCACCTAGCAGTTTGGTCTTACTTACCAGTTTTGCAGCACAGGCAGGAACGGCGACCTCTAAGCAGCTTTTTGATGTACTCAGTCCGATTGGAGCGGCATTTATCTGTAAGGCGATCGCCGCAGTATTGATGCTGCTCATCTGGCGACCCCGGCTGCAAAATCGAGGATGGGGAGATTATGTTTTGGTTGCAGGGTTGGGAGTGGCGATCGCTGGACTCAGTTTGGCATTTTATGGAGCGATCGCCCGCATTCCTCTAGGCATTGCCTCAGCTTTGGATTTTGTAGGTCCGCTGAGTGTGGCTGTCCTGGGTTCACGCCGCTTGCTCGATCTAGTATGGGTGATTTTAGCAGCAGCGGGAGTCCTGTTGCTCACGCCGCTTAGCGGTGCTTCTCTCGACCCACTGGGCGTTACTTTTGGATTACTCTCAGCTAGTTCTTGGGCTGGCTTTATTCTGCTCTCTGCTCCAGTTGGACGAGCTTTTTCAGGTGGGTCAGGACTATCGCTGGCAATGGCGATCGCCACTCTGCTCATGTTGCCCCTCGGCATTCATGCTGGTGGTAGCGCTCTGCTGAAACCTAGCATTCTCCTGTTGGGTCTTGGCATTGCTGTCCTCGGCGTTATATTGCCCTATTCTTTAGAATACAAAGCGCTCAAATGCTTACCGCCAAGAGTCTACGGCGTTTTGATCAGCATAGAACCTGCCATCGCTGCGTTGGTCGGACTGTTGTTTTTAGGGGAACAGTTGGAGCTTCGGAGTTTGGTGGCGATCGCAATGGTTACAACCGCAGCAATCGGTGTAACGCTGTTTGGCAGAAGTCCCAGGAATTCATAGCTTCCAATCATGGCGAAAGTTGCACTCATTACAGGCGGAAATTCGGGAATCGGCAAAGCAACAGCACTGTTGTTTGCTCAAAAAGGATATGCAGTGGCGATCGCCGCTCGTCGAATTGATTTGTCGGAAAAAGTGCAGCAAGAGATTGAGCTAGATGGGGGAATGGCGAAGGCGATCGCGGCTGATGTCGCCGTTTCCCAGGATGTGAAACAAATGGTAGAAACCGTTCTAGCAGAATGGGGACAAATTGATGTCCTGATACACGCTGCTGGCATCGCCCCCGCTGGTACGATTCTAGAAACCGACGAAGAAACCTGGGATCAGGTGATCAACACCAATCTGAAAGGAACCTTCCTCGTAAATCGACAGGTATTGCAGCACATGAGCGATCGCAGCACAGGTTCAATCGTAAATGTTGCTTCTGATGCCGGAATTTTGGGCTGCCGTGGACTAGCAGCCTACAGCGCCTCTAAAGGCGGAGTCATTCTATTGACCAAATCAACGGCAATGGATCATGCCCGTCAGGGTGTGCGGATTAATGCCCTCTGCCCTGGACCAGTCGATACGCCCTTAACAGCAGACCTTCCCGCAGAAGAAGTTGCACACTGGCAACAGGTGCTACCGATTCCCCGTATGGCAACCGCGCTCGAAGTCGCAGAAACCGCTTACTTTTTAGCCCATGCCGAGTACGCAATGGGCAGTTGTTTAGTTCTCGATGGAGGAAACACAGCCGGTGGCGCAATCTAGTCTTAGTACCCCCAACATTCAACCCTCTGCTGCACCTAGACGGTATCTTAAACCGTCTGTGTTTTGGAGCATTCGCCAGGGTTTTCCGCGTTGGTTAGCAATCTTACTTTCCGCTATTGCTTTAGCAATCCCACTGACTGCTTGGACGGTAATTAGCTATGCGGGATGGGTCACTCCGATCTTTTTGCCAACGCCTACGGCGGTCATTCAATCTGGGATTGCATTGTTCCAGGACGAACTCACTGTTGATGTTTTGGCAAGCTGCGGTCGGGTTGCGGCAGGCTTTCTGGCAGCGGCTGTGATTGGCGTACCGGTTGGAATTGCAATGGGTACTTTCTACAGCATGGAAAGTTTGTTTGCCCCCATTGTTGGCACTGTCCGCTACATGCCCGTCTTAGCATTTGTTCCATTAGTGATTATCTGGTTTGGCCTAGGCGAAACCTCCAAAACAGTCATCATCTTTATGGGAGTAGTGTTTTACAACGCCATCATGGTTGCAGATGCAGTCAAATTCATTCCCAACGAGATGATTAATGTAGCTTACACGTTGGGTGCAAATCGGTTAGATGTGTTGTTTAGAGTGATTGTTCCAGCCGCTTTCCCAAGTGTTTTAGACACGTTACGAGTCAATATTTCTGGGGCCTGGAACTTCTTAGTATATGCAGAATTGGTAGCGGCACAGAACGGTTTAGGCTTCAAAATTCTGCAGGCACAACGGTTTTTGCAAACTGAGAAAGTATTGTTTTGTATTGCCGTTATTGGCTTGATTGGTCTAATCACAGACTATCTGCTCAAGTGGCTCTCAAAGCTTTTAACTCCGTGGGCGGATGCAACTCGGCATTGAGAATTTAGTGAGATTTTTCTTGTGAGATCAATTCATTGTGTCTGTAGAAGTGGGTTGACAGATTAGATTTTTAAGGAGCGATCGCTTTATGACATTAAACTCGAATTTGAACAGCACTGCCTTAATCCTGGTAGACATGCAGGGGGGACCTGTTTTTGGCGACGGTACACTTCCCCATACAAGCACAAAAGAAACTTTGCCCAATGCAAAACAGGTACTAGCAGCGGCTCGTGCAGCCAAACTGCCAATCATTCACTTTAAAGAAGTGCATCGAAAAGAAATGGTGGACTTTGGACGAGAATTAGATGGTGCTGAACCTGTTCACTGCCTGGAAACCTGGGAAAGCACCAATTACTACTGGGAATTAGCACCGATTGACGGTGAGTTTGCCATCTCTAAACGTCGCTATAGTTGCTTCTTTGGCACTGACCTAGAAATTTTGCTGCGTGGCTTAAAGGTCGATACAGTGGTTTTAATGGGCGGCATGACGAATGTATGTGTGCATTACACTGCAGCAGATGCTCATCAGCGTGACTATCACTTTCATGTGATTGAAGACTGCTGCTCTGGCTCCGACTGGGATGCCCACTGGGCTGCCCTCACCGCAATGGAGTACTTGCAAACAGGTGCCCGTATTTTTCACACTGACTTTGTTGAAGCAGTGACGGGAGAGCGATCGCCAGCTTTACAAGAATCTCTCTAACTTTGAAAGTATTTGAAAGGCGATGCGTATTTCCTGTACGGGCGTAGCATTCGGGCAAGGATTTTTGGTTTATGCCAAGGTTTATTTGCCGAATGCTGCGCCCGTACGGGCGTTTGGCTAAAGTTGGCTTCTCAGGACTTTGTGGGTGCGATCGCTCCCTTCATCCCATTACCCAAATCTCTACCACCAGCGCAGTTGCAGATATCCTCGCTCTGGACGGCTCAGTTCTTCTTCAGTCATCCAGTCCACCAGTTTGTAAGTGCCGAAAACATGATCCCACCAATCGACCGCTAAGCCAAAGTTGTGGTGCCACATACCGTACTTGTGGTGGACATAGTGAACGGGCATTTTCATCCAAAAGCACTTTGTAGGGTTCTCGTGCTGGAGTTGGTGAGCATAGGCAGAAAATGCCGCATAAGCCAATGCACCTAAAAGCCAACCTATCCCCGCTTCAAGCGAGAAGAAGAAGAGCAGCAGCATGGCGATCGCGCTCCCCTTTATATAGTCTAAAAATTCCCACACCACGCCCTGCCCCTCATTGCGCTTGTGGTGATCGAGGTGACGCGCACCAATTTTTTGAGGTGAAAGATGCATGATCCGATGCATCCAGTACTCGACAAAGCTAGCAAAGATAAACGCCGCGACGAAAAAAGCGATCGCAACCATAAAACTCCTTTCCTGACACACCAATTCATAATTTGACACAACCTACAGCTAAATTGTGCCATCTCCACCCGAATTGACGCATCCGGACTAAGCAATCCCCTCGCTACTCACCGATGCGAAGCGCGTTACGCCACACATTCACAGTTCCTTGCGGAGGGGGCTTAGGGGACGCGCTTCGTCCTCCAATAGGGTCTGGGGGAAACCCCCAGGACAGACTGGAATTGAGAGACATAAAAATTGAGGATTAGAGATTGGCATCAGCCAAGGAGCAGAATTAAAGATCTACTCCTTGGCTGACTTATTCAGAGCAAAAGATTTCGCCTCGGAAACACAGCAAATTTTTAATGAACAAGCTCAAAGCCTTAAAAATCAAGAGTTTTCTTATACCCGACCTTTTTTGTCGGGTATGTTTGACGGGTTTTGTGGCCCATGTTACTATCAGACCAACATCAGGTGAGGAAAGCCTCTAGCCCTCGCCAGGACCGATTTCTACCGATGTCGAAAACTTGCTGTCGAGGACGCTAACTCATGACCCAGGCAATTCAAACCCAAACTGCTCTATCTTCTGCCGCTACCTTTACCGCTCTGAAGTGTAAAGAATGTGGCGAAGAGTACGAACTTAAGGCTACTCACGTTTGTGAGTTCTGTTTTGGTCCACTCGAAGTCACCTATGACTACAGCAAACTGAGCCAAACTGTTACTCGTGAAACCATTCAGGCGGGGCCAAACTCCATTTGGCGCTATCGTCCCTTCCTCCCGGTTGAAACCGACACCCCCATTGATGTGGGAACCGGGATGACTCCTTTGGTGCAGGCAAACCGCTTAGCCCGTCGCCTCGGTCTAAAGAAACTGTTCATCAAAAACGATGCGGTGAACATGCCCACCCTCAGCTTTAAGGATCGGGTGGTTTCAGTAGCGCTGACCCGTGCCCGCGAACTGGGTTTCTCAACGGTGTCCTGCGCCAGCACTGGAAACTTGGCAAATTCTACAGCGGCGATCGCTGCCCACGCAGGACTAGACTGCTGCGTCTTCATTCCCGCTGACCTGGAAGCCGGTAAAATTCTCGGCACCCTGATTTACGGACCTACTGTGATGGCGGTTCAGGGCAACTACGACCAGGTCAATCGCCTGTGCTGTGAAGTGGCTAACTCTCACGGTTGGGGCTTTGTCAACATCAATTTGCGCCCCTACTACTCTGAAGGTTCCAAGACCTTGGGTTACGAAGTTGCAGAGCAGTTAGGCTGGCAGTTGCCCGACCACATCGTCGCGCCCCTTGCTTCCGGTTCTCTGTTTAGCAAGATCTACAAAGGCTTCCAGGAATTCATCAAAGTCGGTCTGGTAGAAGAAAAAGCCGTTCGCTTTAGTGGTGCACAAGCTGAAGGCTGTTCCCCCATTGCTCAGGCATTCCGGGAAGGTCGGGATTTTGTCACGCCCGTGAAGCCCAACACGATCGCTAAGTCGATTGCGATTGGTAACCCTGCTGATGGCGTTTACGCAGTCGATATTGCTCGCAAAACCAACGGCAACATTGAGTCCGTCAACGACGCTGAAATCATCGAGGGAATTAAGCTACTAGCCGAAACCGAAGGTATCTTCACCGAAACCGCAGGCGGCACCACCATTGCTGTACTGAAGAAGCTGGTCGAAGCAGGCAAAATTGACCCTGAAGAAACTACCGTTACCTACATCACTGGCAACGGACTGAAAACCCAGGAAGCAGTACAGGGTTATATCGGTGAACCGCTCACGATTGAACCTAAGCTGGACAGCTTTGAGCGTGCTCTAGAGCGTTCTCACACGCTAGGTCGGTTGGAATGGCAACAGGTCTTGGTTTAAGCTAATTCCAAGCAAGGAAACTACTTCGTATTAGGGCAAAGCACTCAGCAGGTAGGCTGTTGAATTGAATGCGGAAATTTTCGCCTAATGCTTTGCCCCTATCACTCAATACTCATCATTCAAATCTCCAAATCTCATCATGGCTGTCAAAGTTCTCATCCCTACTCCATTGCAGAAGTTCACCAAAGATCAGGCAGCGATTGAATGCGATGGTGGCACAATCACAGAATTGCTTGATTCTTTAGAACAAAATTTCCCTGGCATCAAAGCACGACTGTGTGACGATCAGGGTGAACTGCGCCGTTTTGTTAATTTCTACGTCAACAGCGAAGACATTCGCTTTTTGGATGGCAAGCAAACTTCCCTAAGCGAAGGGGATGAAGTTAGTATCGTTCCAGCGGTGGCTGGTGGCTGAGACGTTTAGAAGGCAGAAGGGCTGTTCTCCAGGGGACTGAGAAACGGGGTAAAACCCTTTTCAGGTGTCCACTGGATTGCGCCATCATGTCCCGTCCAATAGGTGGCGATCGCCTGTTCGCGTAGTCGCAGTGCCGTATCGGGGTCGATGGAATAAGCAGAGGCGATCGCCACCCGATTATCAATTGCAGACAAAAGGTCAGGGCGCAGAAACTCACCTGACCACCACAAGACTTGTGCTGGAGCCAGAATCTTTTCGGTTAGCAGCCGTTGCTGTTCGGCAGATGGCTCCAGATTTTGCAGCAATAGCCACTGCTGCTCCCCAATATTTAGCTGAAGTGCAACGGGGTCGGCATTGAGCAGCATTGCAGAAACGGAACCCAGTGACACAGCCTGATCAATGGGTAGAGGCAATTTTGGTTGCGAGGTGACAAGACTGGGGGGAGTTTGACCTGCTAACGTTGTGTCTGAGGTTGCAGAGGGCACGCTAGCTGTTGTCTCCGGGCTTTGGTAGAAGTTTTGAATGGGTAGATCAGCTAAAATCCGATCCCACCCTGCTTCACCGGGATTGGGATCAGTTGAGATTGCCCAGTTAATCTGATTAACTCCCTGTTTTCTCAGGAAAGGCAAGACTGTGAAGTTGACGTTCTCCTCATCACCACTATTGATTAGTCCGACAGATCCCCGCTCTTGAACTACTAAGACGGGTGTTCCAGAGGTGGACAAAACAGTGACCTGAAACAGATTGGTATAGCGAAACCAGAGGGGAATCGCGACCAGGCTGAGTCCAAGGAGAAAGGCGATCCACCAAAACTTTTGTCCTCGTCTCCACGCCCAAACTACGACGATCAGGCTGTAAAGAGCGATCGCCTGAATGACTGAAATCGTCCCGGTTGCAAAAGAGTTTCCAGGGAGCTGATTGCAAAATTCTGCCAGAGTAACCAGTGCATGCAGCGGGTAGTAAAGCACTGCACCCAAAGCGCTTCCGGCAGTTGACCAGAATAGAGCAGCTACAGCACTGATCATGCCGCCAATGCTAATCAAGGTAATCAACGGCGTAGCCAGGACGTTCAGCAGAATGCTGTAAGGGGAAACTACGCCAAAAGCATAAAGCTGTAAGGGCAATGTCCAAAGATAGGCAGCAAGTGGAACGGCAATCAGAGTGGCGATCGCAGGTGGCAACCAATCCAGCCTTTGCGTCAGCGGTGGAACGGTAACAATCAGTCCTAGCGTTGCCAAAAAACTCAACTGAAAACCCAAATCCCAAATCCACAGCGGGTTTACTAGCAGCAAAATGGCAGCGGCAAGCAAAATGGAACTCAGCGGTCTGACCTTGCGCTCTGTAGTCAGAGCAATCAAGGCGGCCGTTCCCATTACAGCTGCTCGCAGGACAGAAGGCTGCATTCCGGTGAGTCCGGTATAGAGAATCAGAACTCCGAGTCCAAAGATCAGCCGCGCCCGGTTAGGCAGCTTTTGCGTCAGAGTTAGCATCACTCCGACCAACAGCGACACCTGAAAGCCAGAGGCCGCCAGCGCATGAGCTAGCCCCGCGCGAGAAAACTGATCTTGAACGCTGTAGGGCAAATCTACCCCGTTGCGCCCCATTACCATTGCGCTGAGCAGTGGACCTTCGGGTACACCCAGCCATCGTACCTGTGACTGTACAATTCTTTCGCGGATCAGCCACCATCCCCAGGGCGATCGCCCCTCTCCTTCAGGAAAGTCAATCTGTGTACCAGTCAGTCCAGCAAAGCCGCCCTGTCGTGCCAAATATTGCTCAAAGTTAAAGCCGCCAGGGTTCTCGGCAGGTTTGGGTTTGTACGGAGTGCCCGTAACAGCGACCACCTGTCCCGTCGTTAACCCAGTCCCTTGCAGCAGCGGTACAGTAACGTAAAGTTTTCCTGTAACGGGCTTTCCGGCGTTTGCACTGGTTTCATCGCTAGTAATTTCGCTCACCTGAGTGACGTTTAGCCAAAACCGTACCTTTTGCTTACGGGTGAGTTGAGGTGGCGTATCAATCTTTCCTTGAACGGTGAGAAGTTGGGCAGGAGCCGTAGGGTCAAAGTCGCTGATCTGGTTGCTGATGTCTGACTCTTTCACATCTGGCAAGCGTAACTGAAAGTAAAACGTTGCCAGCAGTCCAACTAGTCCCGCCACTAGCCAGAGCCGCGATCGTGGGCCAGTCTTCCAAAAGCGGGGCAATGTGAATGAGGCGATCGCACCCGTTAAGAGGAGAGCGATCGCCCCTAAAGGAATTCCCCCAAACTGACCCGGTAGTGCAGTTAACAGCAATCCCAGAATGTACGCCAGACTAAGAACAGCACCATTTACAGCAGCCATAGATGCTGACCCCCACAACTCTTCCGCTAGTTAACCCAAAACCATTTGGGAATCTAGCTCAAATGGACAAACCCAACTTTAAGCCAAAAACGGCATGGAGAAACAGCACACAGAGAGCCGCACTGCCCAAGTAGGCATGGAGGGTGCGAAGGGAAGTTTTCTTGGCAAACCCAGTGGCAGCGATCGCCCCATTCAACCCCAACAACAGTACGGCGGCCGAACCAGTCCAAAAATGTGGGCTTTCAAAGATCGGTTGATTCTGCATCACTAAGGACAAAACACCACCTGTGTAGCCTGCCGCAATGAAGGCAAACATCAGCGGAGCCAGCTTACGGTGGTCAGAACGGCTCTTCACGGCTGTAGCTTCATCGGTGGCAGCCCTACCACGCCAACCTGTCAAGCCAACAAAGCTACCCATTACAAATACAACAATCCCCATCATTAAGGGATGCCCCCAATGCACAATCGGCTCAGGCATTCCAAAGTCGCGAAACCAGGCGGCGATCGGCTCTAACAGATCTCTGATACCTGACATCCAGTTCTCCTCTATTGCTCAAACTACGGCTTTAACGAGCATTGCCTTAATATTTCTTAAAGACATTCTATGGGATCTATCTTGTCAGAAGGAAGCTAATTGATAGAGCAATCCAACCTGTAGGAACGTGAAATTTCGCCTGGAAACTCAATAATCCTTACCTTTGTAAAAACTGTGATTTTTGGGTCTTGGGATGCATCTCGTTTTTAGAGCGATCGCCTGTTCAACAGGAGTTCACATCTCCAATCGTGATTCCCAGTTAAAGCCGATGGAGTTCGTTTGTATCATCAAGAAATAGCACTTTTGCAGCAGAGAATTTCTAGCTCTACTACCACGCCTACTTCTAATCGAATAGAAAACAGCGATGACGAAAGTAACTTACCTGACCGTGTGACTCGCTTAGAAACAATAGCTGAAGTGACCCTGCTAGCCGTTCAGCAGCTAGGCATACAGCAGCGTGAAATGCAAAAAACCTTAACAGATAGCATTCAAGATTTACTTGGCATGATGAATGAGCAGCGAGGAGACATCGCTGAAATGCAGTCGAAGATACGAGGTCTACAGCGAGAAAATCGCCACATTCTGGACATTCTGCTAAACCGACAAAATCTTAATGTGTAGTTAGCGATCGCCACAAAATAAATGTCTTCTGTAGGGGCTTAGCATTCGGGCAATAACTTCCGACGCATCCAGCTGACATTTGCCGAATGCTAAGCCCACGAGGAACCGAGCTACAAATCAGACTTCATCAAATCTTCCCTAACACCCTTCATCCAGATTCTCAGTCTCACTCTTTATCGAGCCGTAAACAGGAAAGGTGTTGCACAATAGAAGTCAGCTTCCTCGTTTAATTCATTTAAAAGCTCCTATGTCTACTGCGCTGACTGATGCTCAAAACCTGCTGTCTGATCTGATTGGGCGCTATCGCTCTCAGGTCGATTACTTGTCAGTTCGGTTAGAAGAGGCAGAAGGGACAGATATTCTCCTGCGCGGCGACAAGGTAGAAACGTTGAGCGAAGGAATTTCGGTGGGCGGGCAAGTTCGAGCTTGCTTCAAAGGGGGTTGGGGTTTTGCTAGCTTCAATCAGCTTTCGACTTTGGCAGAGCGCATTGAAGAGGCGATCGCCGCTGCTCGTCTAGTCGGGGATGAAGAAACGCTGCTAGCGCCAATTGAGGCCATTCAAGACACTCGCCAACTACCGCTCACGGGAACCGATCCTCGTCACATTTCATTGGCTCAAAAGAAAGCACTGTGCAATCACTATGCTGAAATTCTCAGAAGCTTTGACAGCCGCATCGCTACCACTTCAGTACGGTATGGAGATAGTGCTCAGCGGGTGATTCTAGCAACTTCAGAAGGCACCCTGATCGAGCAATCTTGGGTTGATTTAGAAATGCGCTTTGCTGCAACTGCCCGGAACGGTGAAACGGTGCAAACGGGGCGTGAAACCACAGGCTCTCGTAAAGCCTATGAAGATCTGGAAAATCTGGACGAGCAGGTTACAAGTGCTGCACAGCGGGCAGTAGATGCATTAGTGTTGCCTGCGGTGAAAGGCAATACTTACACCGTGGTAATTGACCCTATTCTGTCAGGGCTGTTTGTGCATGAAGCCTTTGGACATTTGTCAGAAGCCGATATGGCTTACGAAAATCCTGATCTGCTGGAAGTGATGACGTTGGGACGGCGGTTTGGTCCAGCAGGGCTACAAATTTTCGATGGGGCAGCACCAGGTGGTCATCGGGGCAGCTATTTTTATGATGATGAAGGCGTTCCGGCGACCACAACTCAATTGATTGAGGATGGCGTGTTAGTCGGTCGGCTGCACTCACGAGAAACAGCGGGCAAGCTGGATGAGGCTCCAACAGGTAACGCACGCTGTTTGAGCTATCACTATCCACCCATTGTGCGAATGACGAATACCTGGATTGAGCGAGGTGATACGCCCGTCGCCGATCTATTTAACGGCATTCAAGAAGGCGTGTACGCCCGCAACTGGCTGGGTGGCATGACCAATGGTGAGATGTTTACCTTCACCGCTGGGGAAGCCTGGATGATTCGGAATGGGGCGATCGCCGAACCCGTTCGAGATGTCACGCTTTCTGGCAATGTGTTTAGCACTCTGAGCGATATCGAGGCGATCGGTGACGACTTTTACTGGGATGAGTCGGGTGGCTGCGGCAAAGGTGGACAAAGCGGGCTTGCGGTGGGCTGTGGTGGTCCCAGCCTGCGAATTCGTGATGTTGTGGTAGGTGGCGAAGCAGAATAGCTGGCTACTGCTCTTATTGATAAGTTCTTAAGCTCTACACTTACAGCCATTCTCCGATAGGTGAGCCATAGCGTAGGGGCAGTTCGCGAACTGCCCCTGCAGGGATTTGTGGTTCATCCAAGTGGAAATTGCTGCAAGGTTCAAACTCTTATTTCTAATATTTCTAAACTCTCAGTACTTATTTTTCAGATCTCAGAGCTTAGGTTTAAGTCCTGTACTTCTATTCTTAAGTATCCGGACTTAAATCTAGTACCTGCTCAAAATCTGCTTTTTCCCGGTATATTAAGTTGTTCCTCAAAAGAACGCCTTCTGAAAGAGTAACGGTGTGTTATTAACAAAATACAAATGAAAGTAGGAATTTTAACCTATCATCACACAACAAACTATGGTGCAACTTTACAGGCATACGCTCTGCAAAAGGCTGTTAAAAGTAGGGGACATAGCGGTGAGTTAATCGACTATCGACCCGTTGCCGCCGTTAGGTTTTATCGAAAAGATATTTATCCTATTCGCGCTAGCAAACATTGGCTAAGATGTGTAGCAAAATCTTGGAAGATGGCAAGATTTCTGCGATCTCAAACTCAGTTAAGCAGAGATAAGGCTTACACCAGAGATAATATAAGAGCCAAATTTCAACATTATGATGCTGTCATTGCAGGTAGCGATGAAGTTTGGAAGATCAAATCAGTCCGTGGTTACGATCCCTCATATTTCTTAGATTTTATTTATAAACCAAATACTCTTAAAATCAGCTATGCCCCTAGTTTTGGGAATTTAGATGCGCTAGGTGCAGAACGAGAGGAAATTTGTCGTCTCATTCATGATTTTGACTCACTCTCGGTGCGAGATACAAACAGCTTGCAGTTGCTTAAGAATGAATGTAACAAGCAGGCAACACGAGTGCTTGATCCTACCTTTTTAACCCATTACGAAGACATTCTTCTTAAGCCTCGTCTTAAGAAGGATTATCTGTTGATTTATTATGAAACTAGACTAAAGAAAGAACAGGAAACGTTTATCAAGAAAGTGGCTCGCAACAAGAAGTTGACCATTGTCTCTATCGGGTATTACAACCAGGTTGCTGACATCAATTTGGTTGGTGTTAGCCCGCAGGAGTGGTTAGGTTATTTTGCTAATGCCTCTTACGTCATTACAAACTTCTTCCACGGAACGGTATTCTCTATTATTTTTAGGAAACCGTTCACCGTATTTAGCAATAAATACAAAGTGCGTAAAGTATTGGATTTGTTGAATCACTTAGGGTTGGGCGATCGCATTATTTTGGCTGAAGCCGAGTCTGAACTAGTTCCGGACAATTACTTAGAGATTGATTACTCTCCTATAATCCCTAAGCTGGACTTAGAGATTCAGAAATCTCAAGACTTTTTGTCTACCGCCTTAAGTTCAAACTCTGCATCAACGGTTCAGGAGCTTTGAAGTGCGATCGCCAGCTAACCCTTGTGTGTACTGAATGGAATAGCGGAGCTAGTCTCAGTTCAGAAATATCTGTCGCCGGTGACGCTCACCGTTAGACAGACACTTTTCTGCCTGTTAACCCACGAGCGAGGTTGTCAGAAATACCAGTCCGGCTGCACAGATGGCTAAACCAGAAAAGCGGATGGCTGTCGGTTGACCGGGAGTTCTTTGAAGAATGGCTTTGCCGATTTGCTGAGCAACTGCGGCGATGCCGAACTGAATTAGCGTGAAGCCTACCAGGTAGGACAGGATAGGAGCCATTTCTGCACCGATGACTGCTTCACCGTAGGCATAACCGTGGAAGAGTCCGGCGATCGCCCCTAGTTGCACCATCATCAGCAAATTCAGATTCTTCTCAAATAGCAGCATTGCGCCAAATGCCACGACTGAACCAGCAATCACTAACTCAGAAGCAGGCAGGTTCACTGATGCCAGGTGCAGACTGGTTCCTAGCATTGCAGTAAGCAAAAACGCGGCAACGACAAAAATTCCCCGTGCTTGTCTGGCAGCAATCAAACCAATTGCAATAACAAAAATGAAATGATCCAGCCCAATCACGGGGTGCCCCAGCCCTGAGAGAAATCCTTCTACAAAATTAGTTGGAGCCTTGCCGCCAAAAGGGTGGTGAGCCATTGCCGGAAGCGTTGTGGCTAACCAACTCAACCCGGTGAGTGAAACAACAGCCCACAGACGATTTAAACTTTGAGTCGATTGAGTGGATGTAGAACGCAGAATTGCCATAATCTGTACCTCGCAGATAAACAAAGGCAGATCATCGATGGGTATTCTGGCTGGAAGTCAAAAGCTGGCTTCTTCACAGTTGCGAGACAGCGACGGATTTGCACCGTTGCCTGGTGCGATCGCAGGCATGACTTTCCCCAAACCCGGTATTTCCAATAAGGGCAAAACCTTAAGAATTTAACCGATGGCTTCCAGGAGGTGATTCCCCCTTAGATCGATGAAGCGAAGCAATCATATCACTGTTCATTTGCTGAAAAGGACAGCTTTAAAATTCTTGTTCAATCTGCAACAGTTCTAACCCAGCTTTAGAGTGAGTGATCGGTGGGAGGCGCATTTCTCTAGAATGCGCCTCCCACAAGCTGTCTGGGCTTGCTATTGCAGGATCTCCTCTAGTTTGTGCTGCTCCCAAAGGGTCTGGTATAAACCTGATTGTGCTAGCAGTTCAGAGTGCTTGCCCGATTGAACGATCCGTCCCCGATCCATTACCAGAATGCGATCGGCAGTTGCTGCTGCCGAAAGCTGATGGGAAATGAAAATGACGGTTTTGCGACGGGTGCCTTCAGAGAGATTTTTGAGAATTTCGGTGGCGGTCTGGTTATCTACGCTGGAGAGCGAATCATCCAGGATGAGAATGGGGGAATCGACTAACAGCGCTCGGCTTAGAGCTGTGCGCTGGCGTTGTCCACCGGAGAGCGTGATTCCACGCTCTCCCACGACGGTTTTGTACTGCTGCGGGAAGTTGAGGATTTCGGGGTGAATTTGGGCTTGTTTAGCAGCGTATTCAACGTCGTCTTGTTCGGCTAGCGGGTCGCCATAGCGGACGTTGTTTTTGATGGTAGTGCTAAACAGGAAGCTATCTTGAGGGACGTAGGCGATCGCCGCCCGCAAGTCTTTGAGCCGCACCTGGGTGATGTCATAGCCATCGACAAACAGTTGCCCAGGCGCAATGTCGAGCAGGCGGGGCAGAGCATTTGCCAGAGTGCTTTTGCCAGAACCGATTGGCCCCACTACTGCGACCGTTTCTCCAGGTTTAATCGCAAAGCTAACCGCCTCCAAAGCTGGAACTTTGGCACCGGGGTAGGTATAAGTTAAGTTTTGAGCGCTCAACCAGCCTTTCACCTCAGATCGAGGGAGTGAGATTGCGCCTGGTGCATCCTGCACTTTTGGCTCAACCGTGAGAATCGATTCGATGCGGTCAATGCTGACCTCGCCTCTCTGGTAAGCGGTGATCGTGAAACCTAGCAGAGCAGTGGGAAACACGAGCCGCTCAACGTAAAGCAGCAGCGCGATAAAGTCCCCGATGCTAATAATGCCATCCGCGATCGCCCCTGCCCCTGCTCCCAAAATCACCAGCAAACTGATGCTAGCCAATCCACCCAGCAAGGGAAATAACGTATTTCGAGTTTTGGCTAACTTCAGGTTTGCCATCAAAAGCTGTTGGTTAAACTCCTGAAAGGCACGACGTTCATTGTCTTCCTGAGCGTAAATCTTGATCAGCGCCATGCCGCTCATGTCTTCCTGAATCAGTTCGCTGAGGCTAGATGTTTCTTCCTGCACCTGAAGCTGCTCGTTGCGAAGGCGATTACTAAAACTCTGGACGAGAAACAGCATGATAGGGTAAACGGCGATCGCTAACAAGGTCAACCGCACATTGATCCCCAACATCACGGGCAGCGTGAGTGCATAGGCAAAAACCGTATTTGCCAAACTCAATACGGCAAACCCTAACAGCCGCCGAATGTTATCTACATCACTAGTGGCACGACTAATTAAATCTCCAACCGTGTTGTTTGCAAAGTAGGCAGGCTCCAGCTTGAGCAGGTGATTAAAAATCTTTTGCTTCAGGTCAAACTCCACTTGCCTCCCCACCCCAAATAGGAGAATGCGCGAGGACATTCGCACCACCCACATTCCTGATGCCAGCACCAAAATCAAAATGACGTAGTTCAAGATTTGTCTGAAACTGAACGTCACCTGAAGATCGTCAATGCCGTTACTAATCAGGATGGGAATATAAACTCCCAGCGCATTAACGACTAGCAGCGCCAAAATTCCTAAAGTAGCCTGTCGCCAGTGAGGGCGCAGGTAAGCAGACAGTTTGCTGAGTTGAGAACGAGCCATTGTAGAGCGCAAGGTAGAGCAAGGCACAGCCCGCCCAAAAGCGAGCTACTGCTTCAACCATCGTAACCGAGTCAGCGCTGACTAGATTCCCATTGGGTTAGACAACCAGCCTCGTAAGAAGTAGTAAATCGAAGTCAAGTATTCATCGACAACGCGAGTTGTGAGAGCCAGCGCATCGACACTGGGAACAAAATCTGCAATTCTCAACGTAAAGTCATCGCTACCTGGCAAGGAAAGGGCAGAAAATTCTGTTGGTCTGGGAATTACTGCCACATCTAACCGCCCAAAAGTGGAACTAGCTCGACGAATGCTCACAGCAGAACCAACTAGGACAACCGAAGCATCATCGTTGTTGATTCCCCGGTCTTCTAAAATCTCCACCACTGCCTCAGCACTGGTGCGGGCACCGGCACTCTCTGAATCGATCACAATCCGGTTGCTAGGTACTCCCGTGCCCGCCAGCAGGTTGGTAATGGACTGCACTTCATTCGTATCTTCCCCTTCACGGTCTTGTAGCCCAGCACTGACGATTACCAGTGGGTTACTTCCTGCTTCCTGATAAAGCCTTGCTGCATAGAGTAATCGAGGGGTCAAGTTAGTACTGATGCCATCCTCATCTAGCTCAGTTCGAGTCCGGTAGGAGGAGTCGAGCAAGCCTGAGCTGTCTCCTAATACGACGATTGCCTGGGCTGAAGTCAAAGCAGGAATATTGTCATTAGTAGCAAATGCCTCGGCAGACCGCTCAGATTGGGAAGTTAACCAGTAGGCTGTCAGGGGCAGACTGGAAAAGAGCAAAATTAACGCTGCTGCCAAAACCAGGTTTCCTGCAACTGCTTTGATCCCTGAGCGCATTGCACTGAGCAATAGTAGAAGCGATAGCCCAAGGGGTTTTAGCGGAATTGACAAAATTTGCCAGACAGCCCCTACCGTATCGTCAGTTGGGTTGAGAAAAGCCAGGATGACAAAAGTAAAAATCAACAGTCCTCCCAGCCAGGTCAAATAGATTCTGGGAATGACGTTGAGAAAAATGCGCCAGAGAATGATACCAATCAGTGCCCAAAGTAAAATTCGGGTTAGCAGTTCGAACATTGCTGCCTTATCCTTATGTCATCTTGCGTAATCGTCTGGTTACTGCTTTACCTGAGATGAATTTGAGCATCGAGGTGAAGTTCCCTGACTTCAGTTCATCCTGTTAATCAGTAACACTGCTGTCTGTCAAGCAATTATGGCAATAGATAGCCATAGACTGCTTCAAATATGCAGAATTTTACTCAAAACCTACTCAAACCATACAGTTAATTTCTAGAGAATTAACAGCTCTGAAGCTAGTAGTTGCGTTCGTTTTGAGAGATTAGACTCAAAAGTAGCAGAGCAAGGAAACGGGCGGTTATTAAAGTGAGTTAAGACTGACTTAATACAGCTCAGGATCAATAAGTGAATTTTTGTAACAAAATATTAAAATTCTTTGTAAGAGGGATTGAGAAAGTCTCATAATTCTCTGATAGAGATTGCTTGAGTTCTATTAAAGTCTTGATTTGGATCTGTTTTTGACTCTCAAGACAGTCTCAAGTTTAGTGTTGAGCTATTAAAGTAAACTCGATAAGGTAACGATTAGGAGCGATCGCGGCAATGGGTTTCATCAAAAAAATTATCGGCAACCTCCTGGCCTTTCTGGGTGGTTTATTTGGTTCCTTTAGCAAAGTTTTGGGGTTAAAAAAATCTGGTTATTTCCTTGAACTGGATGAGTCCAAGGAGGAGCCACAACCCTCTGCACCTGCGAATACTGTTTCTACTGTTTCTACTGCTGCCTCCAATGGCGCTTCTCCTAAGCCGGAACCTGCCAAGTTAGAACCTGCCAAGGTACAGCCTACGCAGCCTGCAACTAAAACTGCTCAGATCAACGCGGTTGAGCAAAAGGCACCTGATACTTCTGTGCCTGAGTCTAAGCCTGCAGTTCCACTCAATACTCCTCAGCCTGTACCTACTTTTGCGCCTGAGTTTCTCATGCCTACTGCCAGTCAAAACGGTCGCCGTCGTCCTGGTCCTAGCATGGGCTACTTCTTGGACATGGCAAAGAAAGTGAAAGCCTGACCGCAGTATTGAGAAACTTTTGTTGACAAAATAATTTGAAGATGGAGGGCTGAGCACTGTTCAGTCCTCTTTTTTAAACTCATTTAGGCGATACCGTTTCTACACGAAGCCGCCTATTTGGGAGACATGCGGACTGCAGAAGAATTGGTATTAGTAAGCTTTAATAGCCTGTTTCATGAAGAATGGGCTGTTTCATGCAGGAAAATCAGGCTGCTGTAGAGTTGAAAAGCTGGATCCCAATTGCTTTCAGCTTTGCGCAGTAATCCAACATGGGCATTAAGACCACCTACCAGATCGAGAGGGTCAAGGGCTGTTTCAGCGAAAGGAGTAAAATCAGCCCAAAGGGGAACTTCTGTCAGGTTGTGATCTAGAAAACCAAGCAGACTGTTCCAGTTGATCCGATTTGTGACCTGAAGTTTTTTTACCTGAGTTTGATCAGCCTGAAAAGGAATACCCTGCTGAAAATGATAAGTGGTGTCACAGATTCGCAAAATACAATTGCGCCCCGGTAAGTGCAGGTCACAAATTTGAGCATAATCTTGAGTTTGCTCTTTGCGCTTGAGCCGATTACGGGCATCGAGATCGACCACATCTTCAAAAATCGGCAGTCGTCCTTCAACTCGTCGCGTCACCTCAGACCAGTTGAACGTAAGAGCGCCAAGTTGATCTGCCTCATTTTGGCAAACTACCGTAGGTTGGGGATCAGCCGTTTTGAAATAGTGGACGCGAAATACCCGAATCTTAGCGATCGCCTGCAAATTCATCCAGAAAACTGGAATTCCACTTTGCCGTAGCTCCTGCCCATAGACTTGAATTTCAGCCGCAGAGCCAACTCGATAAAGCCGCCAGCCTCGGCTCGGCAAATGCAGCTGAGCCGTGTAGGGGTCAAGCTTCATAATGCGAGCAAAATTGCGAACTGCAGGTGGTCTAGTTGCGCCATTGATTGGCTCTAGCACCAAAAAGGCTGATCCTGTATTCGTCGGATCTGCCTTTGCCTGAGCGATCGCTTCCTGTCTGCTTTCCTGATTAGCTGCCTGCAAGCGCTGTAACCCTTGACGAGCTTGAATTGCAAGTTTAGGATTCGTCGTTTCCTTTAGCAGTTTCCGATAAATCGCCTCAGCAGACTCTGATTCTCCAGAAACCTCGTGCAGCCGAGCCGCATAGAACAGCACCCCCGGATGATTAGGAGACTGTTGCAACAGTGGTTTCAGTAAACGAGTAGCCGTTTGATAGTCCTGCCGGTCAAAAGCAGCAGCGATTTGCTCAAGCATGGCTATTGGGCCAGTGGGGTGTGTTTTTAGCTTAGTACAGGGATTATGGGTTGGGGACTAGCGGTTGGGGATTTGGGAAGATTCGGCTGTGGCGGTGATTAGGGATAGGGCAGCAAGGGGCGCTGTCACAGCCCTGAGGATGCGTTGTCCCAGAGAAACAGGCTGGTAGCCAGAGGCGATCGCCTGCTCCACTTCCGATTCTGTCCAGCCACCCTCGGGCCCAGTTGCCACCACCAATCGAGGATTATGAGAATGATTAGATGCTGGTTGAGCCTGCAAACGGGTTAGTAAATGAGGAGGGTTTCCCCGTGCCGCGCAGAGATAGCAGACTGCATTCGTAGAATTCCAGATTTTCAAAGCTTGCTCAAACGATAGGGGTGCAGAAACTTCAGGTACGACTTGCCGTTCAGACTGCTCAGCCGCCTCCTGAACAATCCGCCGCCAGCGTTCCAATTTCTGGGCACTAGGGTTTAGCAGCGTGCGATCGCTAATGACGGGCAGAATTTGGTTAACCCCCAACTCCGTTGCCTGTCGCACCACCTCATCCATACCGCTTCCCTTCGGCAGCGCCACCAGCAAAATTACCGCCAGCGGCAGTTCAACCGGATCTTCCTGCATCAATTGCTCAACCACCACCGCCTCAGACACAGACGGCCCTAGCTCAGCCAACCAGGAGTTTCCTTGCCCATCCATCGCAATAAAGCGATTGCCCCCCCGCAGCCGCAACACCCGCGTCAAATAATGCTGCTGCTCAGCCGTCAGCATCACCCGTCGATCCAAAACCTGATGAGGGGCGATCGCTACCCGCTGCAACTGAGCCATACCAAGAACCCATACCCCAAAAGAGCAAAGAACCCTTGCCTCCCACCGATGCGAAGCGCGTCCCGCTACCCACCGATCGCCCCTTGCGGAGGGGGGCTGGGGGACGTGCTTCCCAGTGGGGGCTTGGGGGCAAAGCCCCCAAAGAAGATTCAGCAATGAACCCACAGTTCAGTACACATAGGATTATAGGAATAGAGAAGGGGCTAGGGGCTAGAAATGCAGGAGAGATGGGAGATGAAAGATGAGAGGTAAGGTTTACTTAGTAGGTTCTGGACCAGGCAGCATTGATTATTTAACCGTGCGAGCGCAGCAAATCTTAGCCCAGGCAGAAGTACTAATTTACGACGCACTGGTTGATGCTGCCCTATTGCAGCTTGTGTCAAACACCTGCTTCAAAATCGACGTAGGCAAACGCGGCGGAGAACCTAGCGTCGCACAAACCGAAATCAACCAACTGCTCGTCGAGCATTGTCAGCAAAACAAACAAGTTGTGCGGCTCAAGAGCGGCGATCCCTTCATCTTTGGGCGATGCACCGCAGAAATTGAAGCACTTAAAGCCGCAGATTGTGCCTTTGAAGTCATACCAGGGCTCTCCTCTGCACTCGTAGCTCCCCTATTAGCAGGCATTCCCTTAACCGATCCCGTGTTAAGCCGCTGCTTTACCATCCTCAGCGCCCACGACCCAGACCTACTCAATTGGGAAGCCCTGGCACAAATCGAAACACTCGTCATCTTGATGGGGACAAAACACCTGCCCGAAATCGTGGAGCAGCTACAGCGTCGAGGGCGATCGCCCCAGACCCCAGTTGCGATCATTCGTTGGGCCGGACAACCTCAACAGCAAACTTGGTTTGGCACTCTTGCCAACATCGTCCACCAAACTGCTCGTCAGTCCCTTTCCCCCGCTGTAATTACGATTGGCGAAGTCGTTGCACTACACCCCTATTTTCAACCCACCCCTGAAAGTGACTTACAGCGTGACTCAAAACAAGCATCTATCCCTGTGACTTCTCAACCCTCAACCCCCAACCCCCAATCCCCAACCCCCAATCTCCTGACTGACAAGACCGTCCTCATTACTCGCTCTGCCGGACAGTCGAGCCAATTTGCCAAACTGCTTCAGCAAACTGGAGCAACCGTCCTCGAAATGCCTGCCCTAGAAATTGTCCCGCCCTCCAGTTGGGATGGCTTGGATCAAGCGATCGCCCACCTGAGGGACTTTGACTGGCTCATTCTGACCTCCACCAACGGCGTAGATTACTTCTTTGAACGACTTACTGCCCAAGGCAAAGATGCCCGATCCCTGGCAGGTGTAAACATTGCGGTCGTTGGTAAAAAGACTGCTAACAGTCTGTCCCAGCGAGGACTACAGCCCGACTTTATTCCACCCGACTTCGTTGCAGACTCGCTCATCACGCATTTCCCAGACGTGGATCATCTAACAGGCAAAAAAATTCTGTTTCCCAGAGTCGAGAGCGGTGGGCGAGACGTTTTAGTAAAAGAATTTACAGACAAAGGGGCAGTCGTTACTGAAGTCGCAGCTTATCAATCCCGCTGTCCAGAAGCGATCGCCCCTGAAACGCTCACAGCGCTTAAACAAGGCAAAGTAGACATCATTACTTTTGCGAGTTCAAAAACCGTGCAATGCTTCCATCAGATGCTAGGAGTAGAAGCCAACCAGCTCAACAACATTTGCATCGCCTCTATTGGACCCCAAACTTCAGCAGCCTGCGATCGCCTATTAGGACGCGTTGACATCGAGGCAGAAGAGTATACTTTGGAGGGGTTAGTTCAAGCGATCGTACAGTGGGCTAGGGTTTCTGGCTAGACAGATGAGCGACCAGCAACAGCAGTATGCCTCCGACCGACAGCGCATCATTGGCTTAACAGGCGGAATTGGCATGGGTAAAACCACCATTTCAGATTATCTAGGCAACGTTCACAAACTGCCCGTCTTAGATACTGACCTCTATGCACGAGAAGCCGTAGAGCCAGGATCTACAGTTTTGACAGAGATTGCAGAGCGCTATGGTTCAGGCATATTGCTCCCAAACGGCTACTTAGACCGAAAACGACTAGGTGAAATCATCTTTGATAGCCCAGCAGAGCGGCTTTGGCTAGAGCAACGAGTTCACCCCTATGTGCGCGATCGCCTGGAGAAAAACCTGCAAACTCTCCTGACTCAGCATCATTCCACCGTCGTGTTAGTGATCCCGCTGCTATTTGAAGCTCGCATGACCGACCTCGTCACCGAGATTTGGGTTGTGTGCTGTCCTGAAGCCAGGCAGATCGAGCATCTGATGCAGCGCGATCGCCTCACACTAGCGCAAGTCCAATCCAGAATCAGCAGCCAGATGCCAATTGAGCAAAAAGTTGGTCGGGCTGATATCGTGATTGAGAACTCAGCCGATCTGGAATCCCTCTTTCACCAAGTGGATCTAGCCTTAGCTCAGTCCGTTCCACCCAATGTTGTTGCATCCCAGCAGCACCCTTAGACCTACCAAAAGCCTAATCAGGCAGAAAATTAGAGTTCGCCTTCAAACAGCCCCCGCTTAGCGAGTCGCCTAATTTGCCAGAAGTCTAATGATAGATTGGATGAACGACTGACAGCACTGAGACAATCAGTGCTCTTACTGGTGAAATATCTTTAAGTTGAAATAGCTTTTAGGTAGCTTGTTTTGGATACCCTACTGTTGACCTAGAGAGAATTTCATGGGCGCAACACTTCAGCAAATTGCTTCCTATCTGGATAAATCAGGCTGGAAATATCGAGTAGATGAAGAAGAAAGCCGTATCCTCACAGGCGTATACGCCGACAACATAGAAGATTTCTTAATTGTCGTCGAGTTAGATGAGGATGGAGATTTCTTTAAGCTTTTTGCACCCAGAGTCCTGTCTGGCATTCAAGACCACCCTCACAAAGGGGCAATCTTGCAAACGATGCTGAGCATTTCCTGGGAAACCAAGATGCTGCAATGGGAATATGACCCCTCCGACGGTGAAATCAGAGCAATCATCGAGTTTCCGCTAGAAGACTCCACCTTGACCGAAAAGCAGTTCAACCGTTGTTTGCACGGACTGGTACAGATCGTTGACGAAATGGCAATGCCTCGGCTCAACGTGGTGATGGAGACAGGCAAAGATCCGGGCGACCTGGAAGCAGGAGAGCGACTGCTGTTGACGCTGCAAGAAGAAGCACCTGGGCTATTAGAAATGCTGGAGCGGGCAATGGAAGCCCGCAAACAACGAGGGCGATTTCCATCTAACTGACTGCTTTCCGTCTAGTTAACTGCTTTTGATTTGCGATGTAGCCATTCGTCCAGGAGTTGCTTGCTGCCGCGCTCCTGTAACTCCCTCAACCGCAGCACAACATAACGACGCAGGTAAAAGGTTTTTCGGCTAAGTTGCGATGCAGACTGCCACCGCTGATAAGCTGGCACTGCGGTGTCCTTGAAGAAATTTTGCCATTCTTGCACAAGCTGTGCAGGCTTGGTCGCTTCGGCCCGTATTTTGCCGTTCTCAACCATAGCTCGACGCAGCTCTGGATTATCTCGAAGCCGCTTGAGTGCCTGTAGAGCCTGTTCTGGAGAAGTGATCTCGATGTAATCTAGCTCATTCTGGCGTTCTGCTTGAAAGGAGGTTTCCTCACCCAAAATGGCAGGAACGTGAGCGTGCCACGCATTGTAGAGCTTTAGCGCAGGTTTATGGGTAAAATCCTTGCGTTTGAAGTTGCGTACCGCTACAACTGCATCTGTGTCTCGATAGTCATTCCACTGCTCTGGTTCGACAATGCGCCAGGACAGCCCCAAATCTTTTAGTTGGTTCTGCCAATGCTCAGTTCGCAGTTCAGGTGCGAGATTCCAAAATAGTCCGAAATAGGCCACGTTTTCAAAGCGATCGCCTCGTGCTGGATCGCGTGGAATTAAACCCGTTTGCCGCCAGTGAGGAATGTAGTAGTGCGTGTACAGCGATTTAGGCTCCCTAGAATTCAGCACAACGTGAATCTGAGCATAGGGGTGAAAATCATAATTTGCCTTGTAGCAAATAAATAGCTGTTTAGGATTGGGGCGAAGGTGAAACGGAAAAGAGCGCCGATGGGCAACAACAATACCTTCACTTGGAATCTTTGTGACCAATTCACAAGGAAAACCAGACTCTTTTAAGTGTAAGTAAGTTTGAATGATGCTGGAGTACATACCAAACGTTACCTGATTCTCAACGTGGTAGTACCAATACTTATCGGCAACCATTGGCATGTCTTCGTGCCATGCATCCTTAGGGTAAAAGAAGTAAATCGGGGGCAGACTGTTGTTCATAAGTATTGTTTACCTGAGATGTGCAATATAGCTGGTCTGAAACCAATTGATAAAATCATGGTTTAGTGCTGATAAAAGTCAGAATCACTCACATACGTTGTAATTTTTAAGCGAGTCGTGTGATAGTGATGGCGAAAAAAACGAGATATTTTATCTATTGCTTTATGAGGCAATGAACGGTAGCGTTGCTCAACTTTTTGTTGCGTTTCAAAGTACTTCTGCTTGGCGGCTGGATCAGATTGCCCATTGGCAATTCTGACCTTCTCAATTCGATCATCAAAAAAGTCAAGTCCTTCCATTACATCGTGACGAATATGTAAGCCCGTTTTGACAGCAGCTAAGCCCATTGCATAGGTTGGATGTTTGTGCATTCCAAGTAGTTCTGCATACAGTGCTAGCCGCCCCCATAGGTCAAGAAACTCTATCTCTCGACCAGAATCTTTCGTAATCACAAATAGAAATTCATTAATAAACCTGATCCGGTCATCCTCTGGGTCGACGCCAACCTTGTGAGCCATTTTTTTATAAGTTTCAACAACTTTAACGGCTTTGGGGTCGGGTGGATTGGTTTTGTTCAAGCGTTCTTGAATATGCTTGTTCATTGAGCTACAGCTTCTAGCAGTTAAGCCCGGAAGCCACTGTATATTCCTTGGAACCGGGGCACAAATCCGTACATCTGCATCTAAATACATGCAGGAATTTGCCATTGTTAAGGCTTTGGCGATCGCAAATCGCCGCTCATGATAGAGCAAAACACCTCGCCTTCTATGTCCAAAAGCCAGAACATTTTTGTGAGCCTTGAACTCGCTTACTTTGTCAGTAAAAAGTACAAAGGGAACATTAGGGGCGTATTGCTCCAGATCTTTAGCAAGCTCCTTAGCTAAAGAACGGTAGGTATCACCAAATGCCAACGTGCAAAAGCAGAGATCAAGTTCATTCTGAGTCATAGCTTCTCAAACATTGCATTAAGTAACTACGAGTGAATGAAAAGTTTCAGAAGAAACATTCACTCATTGGTTCAGCTTATTGAGCGGCGTAACAATCTTTCGAGAAGAGGAAGAATCTTGCTCTTATTTTTCCTATTTATATCCGACGTTCTTTAGGTGGTCTATAAAAATACTGAACTTTACCTTCTCTTCATAAAGAATCCGGTTTTTTTGTTTTTACTTAAATCCAACGAGCAGCGAAAGTTTTATTTTATACCTCTGAGCTGACAAGTTTCTTTATGTAATCCAGTGTCAGGTTCTTGACGTTGGCTAATACGACTGCTGCACCTGCATTGTTCAGATTTGTAGTGTAGGTTACAGAGTATTCGGCAGTGGCTTGGGCGTGAGGGGGCAAAATACCCACGCCAATCCAACGGCGAGACAAATCTATTCGACTGGCGTTTTGTACTGTGTGGAGGTCAGCAACCGTATCACCCAAATAGAGGACAGGGGTAGAGGATGCGCCAAAAGGTTCTAGCTGCTGCACGACTTCTATCAACCCAGTAGGGTCGGGCTTGCCAGGAGCATCTTCCATTGCAACTAGAACGGGCGATCGCAACCCCAACCGCTTTTCCAGCACATAGGAAGCTGATCCCCGCGTAGCACCACTAAAAAAGCCCCAGGGAATGCCAGCTTGGGTCAGCAGATCAAAATAGTCTGCATTTAATAACAATGGCTCCTGGCAGATATAGCCTGTCCAGTGTTGCGAATCGGGTCCGCGATAGCGGCTTTGAAAGAAGGCAACGATGTCGCCGTAGTTGAGATTGAGGTGCGATCGCTCTACCCCCTGTGCCTCAAAATGGCGGTAGACCAATTCTTGTGACCCTTCCCAGTCGTTATTCCAGTGTCCTTCTGCTTTCAACGCATCAATATCGGTCGCCGAAGGGCGATAGGCACCTTGAGTGAACTGCTCCACCGTGTCCGCCAGTGCCCGCCGATAAGACCCGCCCACGTCTCGAATTACGCCGTCAATGTCAAATACTACAATCGCGGGGGGAAATGCCTGATTCTGCTTAGCCAACGACTGCGCCTCCTGTAATTTTGTGTTGGGGAAAAGGAAGGGGGAGAAAGGGTATGGAGCTATAGACCAGAACATATTTATAAGACTATGCACTGTCAAGCATCTACTATTACTCTTTTCTCCTCGCCCAATTTGGTTATCTGTGAATCCATGCATTACCATAGTGGATTGTGGAGTTATCAGAAAACTGTTAGGAATTGTGGAGGTTGGCGTTTGTCAAAGTTTATTTTGAAGGTTCTCTGGCTTGAGAACGATGTGGCGTTAGCGGTTGACCAGGTGGTCGGCAAGGGCACCAGTCCGCTTACGTCCTATTTCTTCTGGCCCCGGAATGATGCCTGGGAACAGCTCAAGACTGAAATGGAGAAAAAGCACTGGATTGCTGAAGCAGACCGGATTGAACTGCTCAACAAAGCGACTGAGGTGATCAACTACTGGCAAGAGGAAGGCAAGCGCCGCCCTATGTCTGAGGCTCAAGTGAAGTTTCCCGAAGTGGTTTTCACAGGTAGCGCTTAGTTGCACTCAGAGCGTAGTTGAACATCAGCGATAAAGGGTTTCAACCGAATGGCACTGAGATAAGGATTCAGCGATCGCCAGAAGCTTTGAAAAACTGTAAGGTGGGCGCTGCCCATCGCTCTTAAGTCAGTGCCATTCAGCTCAAGCCCTTTGTCCCAAAAATATATTCATACCTATATAACTGTGTAGATATGCAAAAACGGTATAAGCCTTATTGCAGCAGCACAGGACGCATTGAATCTTTTACATAGCTAAGCAGTTTAGCAGCACGATTTTCCCAAGAAAATTGCTGAACATAGTCAATCATATGGCTGTAGCCCTCTGATTTTCTGGGGTAAGTTTCTAAAACCTGCTGAATACATCTAGCAAACGAATCTGGGTTATCCGGCTCACACCAACCCGCAATAGCATTACAAGACTTGAACTCTACCAAAGAAGTAATTTCAGTCGCAACAATTGGCGTTCCTGATGCTAGGTAGTCAAACAGCTTAAGAGGAGACGTAAACGTTGAGGCTGGTCCAGAACAATGAGGATGAGCGAGCACATCGGCCGCCTGAAGCAACCCAGGAAGGCTAGTGTGTGAGAGGTGCCCTAAAAACGTGACGTTTCTAAGCTGTTTTTCAATTGCTAATTGCTTGTAAGCGGTTACTTGTGTTTCATCTCCGCCTGCAAATGCAAAATGGGCATGGGTAAGCTGTTGAGCCACATCTAGCAATAGGTCAACGCCTTTGAAGGGCAGTAGTGCCCCCGCATAAACGACTAGATATTGCTCATTGGTTAACAATTGCTTACGCCAGGTTGCAGCTTGTTCAGGTTGCCTGTTCAGAAACACACTGTTAAAGCCACTGTGAAGCTTAACGATCTTGTCGGCGGGCAGCCCATTTTGAATCATGCTCTCACGAACTGAATCTGCGACAGTTACAGCAACTTGCAGCAGCGGATTTTGGACAATTTCAGGATCAAACTGTTTCTCTTCGTGATGATGATGTTCATAAATTGCTGGAACTCCACATTTAATTGCTGATTCAACAAAATTCCAATCTCGTGAATGGACAATTTGAGCCGCAGGGCGAATGTGAATGGGGAAATAGTATTTTGCAATCAGTGTGCTGGGATGAGTTGCTTTCTTGAGTAGTTTGCTGGTTGATTTCAGTTTTGGGGTAGGAAGAGCAGCAACTTTAAGTTTTCCACGAAGATTGTAGAGGTTGATTAATTCTTCTGAAGGGGCTTGTGGTTGAAAGGGGCGCAGGAGATTCGTAAGGTTCAGTGCGCTTGGCTCTTTACTGAGATGAATTAACAGACTGGGATACCCTAAATTTGCCATTCCGTCAGCTGAGTTTGCAGCGTGAACAAGATGAGCCGCACCGGGCTGTGGCATCACGTTTCGAGTGAAGAATATATAGTGTTTCAGCATAATTAAATTGGTAGATAGTGTTTTTGAGTTAGCTGTTTCCTCAGATGCTCTGCCCACCTGAACCATAATGCCGACCTTACTCATATCGGGTAGAAAGACAGTTCGGTTGAGCTCGCAACTCGAAGAGCATTGCTCCTTCGTTGCTTAGAAGTTGCTCACGCTTTATTTATATCTACTTATGCCCTTTATGCCCTGATTAATGCCATTAAAATTTAAGCCTGAGTAGCTCAGGTTTTTCCTGGTAGAGACGCAATGAGTTTTGTCTCCGCTCGGAAAAAATAGAAAAGAGCCTCTCACATTGTGAGAGGCTCTTTTTCGTATAGCTCTATACCTAGCTTTAAGCCTGTCCCGTTCCTCCAGAAGCCTGGAAGCGGGCACGGGCACGCTTTAGCGCTTGGGTCGCTTGAATCTGCTGCTGTCGGTTGCCTGCTTCAACTTTGTTGAGGCGGGCTTCTGCTTCGCTGTAGGCAGTGCGAGCAGCTTCCCGGTCGATGGTGTCGCCACGCTCGGCTGCATTCACCAGGATGGTGACTTCGTTGGCTTCGACTTCAGCAAACCCACCCATGAGGGCGATCGCCACCCAGTCTTTGTTTGCCCGAACCCGCATCACGCCTGTATCTAAAGCAGTCAAAAGCGGTGCGTGTCCTGGCAAGATGCCCAGTTGGCCAGTCGTGCTAGGAAGAATTACCTCTTCAGCATCAGAATCCCAAACGGTCTTGTCTGGGGCAATTACACGAACAGTTAGTGCCATGACTTTATCCTACTTACCTTCAGCCTTCATCTTCTCGGCTTTGGCGATCGCCTCATCAATGCCACCTACCAGGTAGAAAGCTTGCTCTGGCAGATCATCCAACTGACCCGACAGGATCATTTGGAAGCCCTTGATTGTCTCGCTTAGAGTGACGTACTTACCAGGAGAACCAGTAAATACCTCAGCTACGAAGAAGGGCTGAGAGAGGAAGCGCTCGATTTTACGGGCACGTGCAACGGTCAGACGGTCATCTTCGGACAATTCATCCAGACCGAGAATTGCAATGATGTCTTGCAGTTCTTTGTAGCGCTGGAGGGTAGACTGCACCGCACGAGCAGTGCTGTAGTGCTCATCGCCAACCACACTGGGCTGAAGCATTGTGGAAGTAGAATCGAGTGGGTCTACCGCTGGATAAATTCCTTTAGCTGCCAGACCCCGAGAAAGTACGGTGGTTGCGTCCAGGTGAGCAAACGTGGTTGCTGGAGCGGGGTCGGTCAAGTCATCCGCAGGGACGTAGACTGCCTGGATGGAGGTGATTGAACCCTCGGTGGTCGAGGTGATGCGCTCTTGCAGGTCACCCATCTCTGTTGCCAGGGTGGGCTGATATCCTACCGCAGAGGGCATCCGTCCGAGCAGCGCTGACACTTCAGAACCCGCCTGCACAAACCGGAAGATGTTGTCGATGAACAGCAGCACGTCCTGCTTGTTGACATCTCGGAAATATTCAGCCATCGTCAGCGCCGACAGACCTACGCGCATTCTGGCTCCCGGTGGCTCGTTCATCTGCCCGTACACTAGCGCCACTTTGGACTCGCTAATGTTGTTAGCGTTGATCACGCCCGACTCTTTAAATTCGTTATAAAGGTCGTTTCCTTCACGGGTGCGCTCACCCACGCCACCAAACACCGACACTCCGCCATGCTCTTTTGCGATGTTGTTGATTAGCTCTTGAATCAACACAGTCTTGCCAACTCCTGCACCGCCAAACAGACCCACTTTGCCACCCCGACGATAGGGAGCCAGCAGGTCAATCACCTTAATTCCAGTCTCGAAAACTGAAGGTTTGGTTTCTAATTCTGTGAATTTAGGTGCAGCACGATGAATCGGGAAGAACTCTTCGTTATTGACTGGACCCAGTTCGTCTACGGGTTCACCCAAGACGTTAAAAATTCTTCCCAAGGTTGCTAGCCCGACTGGAACCTTGATAGCAGCGCCCGTATCAAGGACTTCCATGCCTCGAACCAAACCATCTGTGGAACTCATTGCCACAGCCCGAATTTGGTTGTCTCCTAGAAGCTGCTGCACTTCACAGGTAACCGAAACCTCTTGCCCGTTTGAGTTTGTGCCGCTGACTTTCAGGGCGTTGTAAATCTTAGGTAATTGACCATTGGGAAATCGAGCGTCGATAACCGGGCCAATGATCTGGGTAATGAAGCCAACGTTTGTCTTTTCTGCTGTAGTGACCATGCTTGCGCCTATTCTGTGATCAGCTTTTCTAGAAACTTGAAGACAGTCTTAAGAATTAAAATTTCCATCTCTCAGATTATCACTGAATGTAAATCTTTAACGAAAGCAAACTGCTGAAAAATCTGACGGATGGTGCGATCGCCCAAAATCTATAATAAAGTGCAGGCTTACTGCATTTTGCTTCTTCCTTCCCAAGGGCGAACAGCCGCTCGTCCCTACCAGCGATACAAATTTCCAAATCTCTTCTACGACAAAAAACGACTGCTCACTATGACCCATTCTTCGCATCGCTATCACATCACCACCTTCGGCTGCCAGATGAACAAAGCCGACTCCGAACGCATGGCAGGCGTTTTAGAAGAAATGGGGTTTGAGTGGTCAGAGGCTCCAGACGATGCCGATGTAATCCTCTACAATACCTGCACGATTCGGGACAATGCCGAGCAAAAGGTTTATTCCTACCTGGGTCGGCAGGCAAGACGTAAGCATGAGCAGCCCAACTTGACGCTGATCGTGGCAGGCTGCGTTGCCCAGCAGGAAGGGGAGGCGTTGCTGCGGCGGGTGCCCGAACTCGATCTGGTGATGGGTCCTCAGCACGCAAACCGACTGCGCGATTTGCTGGAGCAGGTGTTTAATGGCAATCAGATTGTGGCGACTGAACCCATTCATATCGTCGAAGACATTACCAAACCGAGACGAGACAGCAACGTTAGTGCTTGGGTAAATGTAATTTATGGCTGCAATGAGCGCTGCACCTATTGCGTTGTGCCAAATGTGCGCGGAGTCGAGCAATCCCGCACACCCGAAGCAATTCGGGCAGAGATGGAGGAATTGGGGCGGCAGGGCTACCGGGAGGTGACGCTGTTAGGGCAAAACATTGATGCCTACGGGCGCGACTTACCAGGCGCAACGGCAGAAGGTCGCCATAAGCACACCCTGACTGATTTGCTCTACTTCGTTCATGACGTGCCCGGAGTCGAGCGAATTCGCTTTGCCACCAGCCATCCCCGCTATTTTACCGAGCGACTGATTCGCGCCTGTGCTGAATTGCCCAAAGTGTGTGAGCATTTTCACATTCCCTTTCAGTCGGGCGACAACGAGGTGCTAAAGGCGATGAGTCGCGGCTACACCCAGGAAAAGTACCGTCGAATTATTGATACGATTCGCCGTTACATGCCCGATGCTTCGATTAGTGCGGATGCGATCGCCGGATTCCCCGGAGAAACCGAAGCCCAGTTCGAAAACACGCTAAAGCTGGTGGAGGACATCGGCTTTGACCAACTCAACACCGCTGCCTATTCTCCCCGCCCTGGCACACCCGCTGCGCTCTGGGAAAATCAGTTAAGCGAAGAGGTGAAGCGCGATCGCCTCCAACGTCTTAACCATTTAGTGTCTGTCAAAGCGGCGGAGCGATCGCTCCGCTACCAGGGACGCATTGAAGAAGTGCTAGTTGAAGACCAGAATCCCAAAGATCCGAATCAGGTGATGGGGCGTACACGCGGTAACAGACTAACCTTTTTTGAGGGAGCGATCGCTGACCTCAAGGGGCAAACCGTGCCTGTCAAAATTACCGAAGTTCGAGCGTTTAGCCTGACAGGTGAGCAAGTCCAACTTGCAGCAACTTGCGGTAACTGAAACTGTTAATGCTGAGTGACTTCACCTAATGCTTCCTGAATCACTTCATCACTAACCCCGTGACGCTTCAAACTAGCAATTAGAGCAGAAACGGTATCTCCCTCTAAACGCTCCAGGTCAGCTCGAAGTCCTTGTCCGATATAGGCGCGTACTAATGGTTGATAACCGGAAAAACCTAGCAATGGTGCAATTCGCTTCAAATCCTCAATTACATCTTCGGGAATACGAATTGTAATTGCTGTCATGGGACGGTTCTTGTCTAGACGCTTTTTTAGTGCTTCAATTTTCATAATATTCTCGCTCCTCACGTGTTGCTTTACGAGCTGAAATAATCCGAATGATGTCGTTTTCACGCTCCATGTAGACAACGAACAAGAGATTCCACCGCCTATCTAAACCAATCACAGCATCCCGTGCCTCATCATTGCGACTCGCATCAACCACTACAAGCAGTGGATCGAAGAAAGCTTCTGTGGCTTGTTGAAACGTAACACCGTCGTGGTTTATCGGGTTAATCCTGGCTTTCTCATCATTCCAAACAAAGGTAATGCCATTGAGTACGAAATGCACATCCATACTCTGTAGCCTAAGAAATCGTATTTACATTGTCAATACGATTTGCCTTGTCGGTATATCGATTCCTAGGCGTTGGAATGCGATACTTTCAATTTAACTTTGATGCGATCGCCCCTTCAGCAAGTTGAAGCAGCTTGAAGCACTAAATACCTGACCGAGATAGATTCGTTGATTCCAACCAAGCGCTCAGTGTTTTGTTGTTCCTACAGTGATTTTCGGATGGGTAAGCCATAGCGTAGGGGCAGTTCGCGAACTGCCCTTACAGGAATTTGTGGTCTATCCAAGTGGAAATTGCTGTATATCGAGTGAAGTGCAAATTTGTTGAATGAACCTCTCTGGAGAATTATTAGACTTGTCGGGTAATAACGGAAAAAATGGCTGAAAGCTTTGTTCTGCAAAGGTTACGGCGATTTCCAATGAAAACAGTGAAAAAGCTTGCTACGTAAAGCTTTCAGGGATTTTTCGCTCTATTTCCCGACAACTCTATTGATCTTCTCCAGAAAGGATAAGGATTGCTTGCTCAGGAGTAAATGCGATCGCTCCCAATGCTAAAACTGGCTCGCCACTTCATTCAGTCATTAACCAGGCTCTATTTAGGCTTCTCAAACTAATGCAGAACTACCGCTTGAACGTTTCATTGCAGGACTCTACAAAATAATTGAATTGAAGCTATCTAAGCGCCATAGAAACCACCAAGTACCTGACCAGAGGCCAGGCGAAATGGCCCAGAGGGTAGCGATACAAAGGAAGTCGTGCGAACATCGGCAACCAAGTCTGCCACACCGCCACGAAATACAAACAGGTCAAAGCCAAAGGAGTCTCGACGGGTTTGATAAGTTTCACCTGCGCCCAGTTGAATTAGATCTCCACGGGTGAAATCCCTGATCAAGGCATAGTCGCTGGAACCATTGAATCGATAGTATGAACCAGAGCGATCGCCTACTATAAAGCCATCGTTGTTGCTTCCACCCGTGAGGCTGTCAACTTCGAGGAAGCCTCTATAGAAATTGTCAGCACCATTAAGAAGGTCGATGCCACTGCCGCCTACTATCGTGTCACTGCCAGCACTTCCTGTGAGCGTATCATTACCGCCCTGACCATCCAGGAAATTTCCTTTGCCGCTGCCGGTAATCCGGTCGGCGGAGGGAGTGCCACGCACATGCATAAAGTTATGTACCGAGAAGTTTAATGTTCCTAAAAATGGAACATTATTCACTGTGAGTCTTTTGGCTCCCAAGTCTACGTTGAAGGATGCACTGCCGCTGCCGCTTGCCCCATCAATCGAGTTGTTTAACCCGGCTGTGCCAACGATTCGCTCAATGCTGTTCATCTGATCGACTCCCAACCCACCTTTGCTTACCCGTCCACCGGGTAAGAGGGTGACTGCACGTCCCAGACGGCTATAGTCTGCGGTGTCGTAGCCGGTACCACCTGCCATCAGGTCATCCCCTGCAAACCCTGTCAGTCTGTCGTTTCCTCCTAGCCCAAATAAGTCATCGTTGTCATTCGTACCAAATACGCGCTCGGATAAATTGCTACCGACGACTTGAGCCATGATTCTCTCCTGATTGATGAATTGAAAATTGCTATAAACACAAGTTGCAAAGGCTAAATGCTGTGATTCATTGCCCTGTGTTAAATGCCTTGTGGTTTTCATCATGCAAGGAGAAAAGATGGAATTCATGTAGGTTTTCGGTCAATTCAATCGTCGTTTCTGGTACAACCTGGTGTTGTTTGAAGCCATGAGGATTGCCGAAAACTGCATTCAACTTGACTGGAACTAACCGTGATTTCGTGAAATTGCTTCGGTATTGTTGGAAGTATCAACCGCTAAGAGGGTTTGCCTCATGAAAACACTTACACTTTCCGGTGCTGCACCATCCTTAGCTTCGATGCCTTCTCTGGAGCGATCGCTCTTTAACTGGACACTCACTACCCTCGCCACCAGCACAATTTTCTTTGGACTCATTGGCTGGGCAGTTTCTCAACAAGCTAATGCTGTTGAAACTAACGCAAATGGTGCAACCCAAACCCAACTTCAGTCTGAAACCATTGCTCAACAATGATGTGATAGCGATCGCCCATGAGCAAATTGATGGCGATCGCGTGTAGTCCCTCCATTTAACTCAACTCACATCTATTACTTTCTTAGTCACAAGTTCAACCTAACAGTATCTCAAGGAGACAATCATGCTTCACCATATTTCTGTCGCAGTTATCGATCCGCTGTATGTTGCCGAAGTTCTCGCTGAAATTCTTCATGGGCGAGTAGTTCCTTTCCCTCCTAACCCAGGTAGTTACATTGTTTTGGCAGGGGATGAGTTTGGCACGATGTTTGAGTTTTATCCACTCGGAACTGAACTGATTCCAGACAGCTATCAGGGGCAAGCCGGATTTCAACTGAATCAGAAACCGAGTCACTACACCTCTGTTCATGCTGCAATTTCTGTTCCTGCCAGCCTGGAAGAGATTGAGCGAATCGGTGAGAAGGAAGGATGGCGCGTATTTCTTGCCAATCGAGATGGATTATTTGATGTGGTTGAGTTTTGGGTTGAGAACCGCTTGATGCTGGAGCTTTTGACTCCCTCCCTCACTCCCCGCTATCTCAGTGTTCTCAGCCCTCAACAGTTGCCAGGATTGATCGATCAGCTTGCTTTGGCAGATGCCCGTAGATGACGAAAAAGGTTTGCAGAAAAGTGCAATCAAGTTTTCAGTTTTCGGACAGCTATTGAAGAGGAATGTGAGTTTTATAAGAGGTAGCCTCAATGCATCAATCAATTTGCATTGTCTACTGACCGTAGGAGTTTGGCTGAACCGTAGGGGTTTGGCATTGCCAAACCCCTACTCAAATAATTTCCACTTTACTCATTCCCACCCATTTAATTTGTGCTTTCCCTGTTGTTAGTGAGTGGTTTAGTGTGGCTAGCTGTGGTTCACTGGCAAACCCAGCAGGCTCTACGGTGGTGGTTTGAGCAGCGGCAGCGATGGCTGTGTCGAGAGGCAGAGCAGGTTCGCAACGGGCTGTTGCAGGAAACATTTGTAATGCGACGACGGCTGGAGCTGAGCCTGGACGAAGATGGCGTGCAGCACTGGATCGAGCAGATGAAGTATCTGGACGGGCATCTGGTGCAACTAAGTGATAATCTGGCTCCACCCTATGGAGAGGTTAGCTTACCGCTGGCAATTCGCGACTGGGCAAAACGGTTTGAGGCGATCGCCACTGAGGGGGCACAACGGGCGATCGCCCTGACCCTGCCAGATTCCTGGCATTCCGAACCGCTGATTCGCAGCCAGATACTTTTGACTGCACTCGATCAGTTGTTACATCTGGTTGCAACCCAGAACAATGCTGATGCGGAGATGCCAATATCAATTGAGTTACGAAACCGTCAGCACTGGGGAGAATTAATGGTGCAAATTCACTACGCTTCGGTCGAGGCGGCTCAACAGGCGGGGCGATCGCCAGAACTGAAGTATTTGCCGCGAACCTTTCAGGTACTTGCTTCGGGACGCTGTTCTCATCGACAGCAACAGCAGACCGTTTCCTGGTGTTTTCGATGGCGGTACGCTCACGATAAGGTATAAACGAATGCAACGATGGATCGATCCGGAGGGGAAAGGGTGGCTGGGCTAAAAATCGTCGTGGTGGACGACCACGAACTGGTGTTAGACAGCACCGTCACGGTGCTTCAGCGCCAATATCCCGATGCAAAAATCAGCACGGCCCAGGCGACTGCAACAGCGCTGACGCTGATTGAGCAAACTCAGCCTGACCTGGTTGTGGTAGACCTGGCGCTGCCAGAGCAATCGGGACAGGTTTCTCGCACTGAGACAGGTCTACAATTGTTGAGAACTTTGCTCCAACGCTTCCCAACGCTAAATATTGTGGTGCAAAGTGCCAATGCAAAATCATTGGTGCGGCTCAAACCTTCTATTAATACTCATGAGGGCGGTTTCACCATTGCCGAGAAAAGTTTGCCGCTGAAGGAAATGCTCACCAAAGTGGACTGGGCGATTCAAGGAGTCGTCTACACGCCAAGGGAGATGCGAACCGGACTGGAGATTAAGCCAGAATGGCTGGAGGTGCTGCGGCTAGCGTTTCAGGAAGGCTTGCAAGATAAGGCGATCGCCGAACGCATGAGAGTCGCCGAACGCACTGTGCGCCATTACTGGACACAGGTACAGGATGCTCTGGGCGTTTATCCTGATGCGGGCAAGAATAACCGGATTCAAACTGAGATTCGCGCTCGTGAAGAAGGATTGATTGACTAAATGCGGACAGGGCAGGGCATTTGGGCAGTTCTTCAACGTGAACTGCAACTTTGGCGATCGGGCGCACTGCCAGGGCTAGCGGTGATCGGGCTGGTTGTGGCGCTGCGGCTGGTTGGCGGACTACAAATGCTGGAATGGTTTGCGTTGGACTACCTGCTGCGATTGCGTCCACCTGAATCCACCGACGAACATATCCTCATCGTTGGGATCGATGAAGATGACATTCAAGCAGTAGGACAGTACCCTATCCCCGATGGTGAACTGGCAGACCTGATTCAAACCCTTAACCAGTCTGAACCTGCGGTAATTGGGCTGGACATTTTTCGAGATTTGCCCCAAGAGCCAGGACATCAGCAGCTTGCAGACTTGTTTCGCACTACACCTAACTTGATTGGCATCGAGCGAATCTTTCCTCGCACGATCGCCCCTCCTCCCGCCTTGCCTGCCGAACAGGTGGGCTTTGCCGACCTGCAATCTGATCCAGACGGTAAGCTACGGCGTAACCTATTAGGGGCTTACGATGCCCAGGAAGAATTTAGCTTTTCGTTAGCCATTCGAGTGGCAGGGAAGTTTTTGGGCGATCGCAACCTCCCCCTGGAGTCTGGACTCCGTGACCCCTATGCGCTGCGCTTTGGCAAGGCTGAACTGCCCCGAATTCAGCCCAACACAGGCGGATACCGCAATTTAGAAAAACCAACGGATGAGGTCGATACATTCATCAACTATCGCAGCGGCGGACATCCGTTTGAAATGGTGTCGCTGCGGGCGGTATTGGCAGGTGAAGTGCCTGATGAGTTGGTGCGCGATCGCATTGTCCTCATCGGTGTAGTCGCACCTAGTGTCAAAGATATTATCAACACCGTTGCTGTTTCCAGTATGGCTCCCAATCCAGCACCGGGAATTGTTTACGGCGTAGAAGTGCAGGCACACACAATTAGCCAAATTGTGCAGGCAGCGCTCTATCAGCGTCCGCTACTCAACAGTTGGGGCGAGAGTTGGGAATATTTGTGGATCGCCGCCTGGGGAATTTTAGGGATTAGCCTGGGACGATTTTTAGGCACCCCCTGGCGCGTCTTTGCGGGGCTGAGTGTAAGCTGTGCTGTATTTTTGGGCGTATCCTACTGGCTCTTAGTGATGGGCTGGTGGGTGCCACTGGTGCCACCGCTGATAATTCTCCTGGTAAATGGGGCGGGGCTGACGACCGCTTTGTTTTATCGATATCAGCAGGATTTAAAACAGCAGTTACGCGATCGCCAATACGTGATCGACCACACCTTTAACGCTATTCACAACGGTCCACTGCAAACGCTATCTCTGTTGCTTAGAAAGACGCAATCGGGTGATCTGGAACTTCCCCAGATTGAGGCAAGACTCAAAGATCTCAACCAGGAACTACGAGCCGTGTACGAACTGGTGCGCCAGGAAGTGTTGACCCGTGACGAAAACCTGCACCTGGCAGAGGATCAGGCGATCGCCCTCACCGAATCACTCGATGAAGTGCTTTATGAAGTGTACAGCTACACCCTCAAGCGAGAATTTGACTACTTTAAAGCACTTAAATTTAGCGTCACCACCTTTGAGCCACTCGACACTACAGGGCTAACCCTAGAACACAAGCGCAACCTGGGACGGTTTCTAGAAGAAAGTTTGTGTAACGTTGGCAAATACGCAGCAGGCGCAACTCGACTAGATGTCACCTGTAAGCAAGAAGAGGGCTGGAATGTGATTCGAGTGATGGACAATGGCAAAGGATTTGACCCCACACAACCCACCACAGGCGGACGTGGCACTCAACTTGCCAAGAATCTAGAACAGCAGTTAGGCGGACAGTTTCGGCGAGAGTTCGTCAAACCTAAAGGCACCCTGTGTGAGCTGAAATGGAAGGCTGCCAAGATAAAATCGCATTCTTAAACCATCCTGTTCACGAATCACATTAGGATGGCTATAGCCAATTTCTGTGCGAGGACTGTTGGATGGGCTGGTTGTCTAGCATCAAGTGGAACTCCATCCACACTAAGCTGTTAGTGACTTATTGGATGCTAACCGCAATCGGGACATCATTGATGTCAGGCTACATCTTGTGGTCTTGCTACAACTATTTTATTGAAACCAGACAAGCCGACCTAGAAAACTGGAGTGGCGCTTTGGCTGAGAGTGTGGCAGATGCTCTAGAAGAGGAGGATCTTGACCGTGTGGACGTGATAATGCAGCGTTATGGGGCACCAGAGGCTATTACCCTTCGCATTTTAGATGTAAATGGACAACTGATTGCCACCTCTAGTCCTGAGTTAGACTCTCAAATCGAGAACTGGCTGGAAGTGAGTGGGGTCAATGAGGCGTTGCAAAATCAAGTTGATCAAGGTCTAACCAAAGGACTGCTATCCAATGACGATCGCCTCTATATTTCTCGTCCGATCTCGCGCAATGGGCAAATGCTGGGCGTGTTGCGGATGTCGATTACGCTGGAACAACTGCAAAATCAGTTTGCTAACATCATCTGGACCGTATTAGGAGCATTGTTTCTCACAGTTCTGCTGTGTACTTTGATTAGCGAATGGTTGGCTCGCAGTTTGTCCAGACCCATTCAAACCATGCAGGCTTTTGCAATTCGGCTAGGCAGCGGTCACTTTGGCGATCGCCTCACTATCCGTCAGAGCAATGAGTTAGATCAGCTTGCGATCGAGCTAAACCGCATGAGCCAACGTTTGGAGTCTCTCGATCAGGAAAGGCGCTCTTTTCTAGCCGATGTGTCCCATGAGTTACGCACTCCGATTAGTAATGTTCAGTTAACGGTAGAAGCGCTCAGAAGCGGTGCTGATGCCGAACCAGATCTGCGCGATCGCTTCTTTCAAACGGTTGAAGATGAGATCAAACGCTTATCTCAGCTAGTCTATGACCTGCTTGATCTGGGAAGACTCGAAGCCGGAGTCACATCTTTGGAGAAACGGGCGATCGCCCTTCCAGATTTAATTGAGCGAGCTGTACGAGCAATGGAAACTCGACTCAAAGCGCTAGAAATTACAATTCAGCAAGACGTAGCAAATCTGCAAATTCAGGGTGACCCAGAGCGACTGTTACAGGCTCTGCTCAACATCCTGGACAATGCAATCAAACATTCTCAACCCAACTCCCAAATTGCAATCACAGGGCAGCGTGAAGGAAAGCAGATTGTGATCAAAATTAGCGACCAGGGAGCGGGTATCAGGGAGCGGGATCTGCCCCGTATTTTTGAACAGTTTTATACTGCCGATCCTTCCCGCAAAGGCAGCAGTACAGGCTTAGGACTGGCGATTGCCAAACGCATCATAGAAGCTCATGGCGGCAACATCACTGCAAACAGTACATTTGGACATGGGACAACCCTGACCATCGGTTTGCCCCTGCAAAAGAGTGGGCATGAAGAGTCTCTTGCTAAGTTTGAAGTGTGAATCTTATGTCTGACCTATCTCCGTTGATCTTGACTCTAAAGCTAGATCAGAAAACCTTTAGCTATTTTGATCAGTTACGTCAGCAGCACTTCCCACCCGAAAGGAATTTTTTATCTGCCCACGTTACCCTGTTTCACGCACTTCCGAGGGAACAGAAATCGAGTATTCAACAGACGTTGCAAGACTTCCGTTCTCACATCTCACCCTTAACTCTCACCTTTACAACATTACGTTTTCTCGGCAAAGGAGTGGCTGTAGAAGTTGAATGTCTTGAACTCATCCAACTTCGTCAACAGCTTGCGACCCATTGGCGTGATTGGCTGAGTCGCCAAGACCAGCAGGGCTATCGCCCCCATATCACCATTCAAAACAAGGTGGCTCCTGACCAGGCTCGATTGTTGTATGACCAACTCACCAGTGAATGGAAAGCCTTTCAGGGAACAGGTGAGGGATTGTTGCTCTGGTATTACAAAGGCGGACCGTGGGAATTGGGAAACCAGTTTGATTTCAAATGATATCTATAACTCCCTGGACTCACAATTTTGCCATGGCAGGATTGGCGATCGCCTCCTTGCTCGACTATCTCATCGGTGATCCCTGGAACTGGTTACATCCCGTTCAGGTGATAGGTTGGATGATTAGCCGATACACTCACTTTGTTCTGAAACGACTCGAATCTCCCCTAAGTCTACGCATAGCAGGAGTCATTTTAGGACTGGGAATGATAGGTGGCAGCGGAGTTGCAGGGTGGCTGATCGTTCAGGTGACAGGTTTGATCCACTGGGGTGGGGCGATCGCCGTCTCATCTATTTTGCTGGCAAGCTGTTTTGCTGGACGCAGTTTGAGAACTGCTGCCGAAGATGTTTTAAAGCCATTAAACGCTGGAGATTTAGCAACAGCCCGATCAAAACTCAGTCTGTACGTTGGACGAGATACAGCACAGCTAACAGAACCCGAAATCCTGCGGGCAGTGTTTGAAACGGTGACAGAAAATGCCACTGATGGAGTTATGGCCCCCTTGTTTTGGGCGATCGCTGGAGCCTTCACCCCGATCGGCAGTGTTCCTTTTGCGCTGGCATATAAAGCCGCAAGTACGCTCGATTCAATGGTGGGCTACCGAGAAGCACCCTACACCCACCTCGGCTGGTTTAGCGCCCGTCTGGAAGATTATCTCACCTGGATTCCCTGTCGCCTGACGGTATTAACTCTCTCACTCCTATCCGGTAAACCTAAATATGTGTGGCAGATCTGCCGCCGAGATGCCCCTCAAGATCCCAGCCCCAACGCCGGATGGAGTGAGTGCGCCTATGCAGCCGTAGTCGGGGTGCAGGTAGGTGGAGTGAATGTCTACAAAGGCACTGTGAAACACAAGCCACTGTTGGGCGATTCCATTCACCCGATTACTCCGGCCCGAATTGAGCAGGCAATGGGATTAACCCGTTGGATGTTTCTGATCTGGGTGGCGATCGCCATTCTCACGCTCTGGTTGAGCTGAGAGTGCTTCTAAACCCTAACCCCCAATTCCCATAACTCATTACCTCTCAACCGCCCCCAAAGCCTTCAAAGTCGATCGCTGAATTGCCGTTAATCCGGTAACCCCAGTGACATTCATCCCCTCATAGGGTCTATCACTTCTAAGAACTTTCAAGCATTCTCCGGTTTCGATGTCCCAAAAACGAATCGTGCGATCGCCGCTGCTGCTGGCTAGTACAGACTGCAAATTGGAGGAATCAGACGTAAACAGTACTGTAAAAGTAAGCGTGTGAATCCATTTGGTATGCCCTTCTAAAACTTGAAGACATTCTCCTGTTTGGGCATTCCACACTTTAATGACTTGATCCAGGCTGGCAGTGACTAACCGTTGTCCGTTGGGACTGTAGGCGATTGCCACAATTGAGCTATCGTGTGCCTGCAATAGCCGTAAAGGTTGCCCGGTTGCTGCATCCCAGATTTGCACAGAGCCAGTACCACTATTGCTGGCTAAGACTTGCCCATCGGGACTGTAGGCGATCGCCCCACCCCAATCAAAGGTAGCAGAAAAGTGCCACGCACTATCAGCCTGGAGCACACTCAGACATTCACCTGTGGCAATGTTCCACACACGAATTCCCTGATCAACGCTGTAACTTGCCAACTGTTGAGCATCGGGACTGTAAATCACAGCAATCACCGGACTGCCATGATTGAACACCCGTAGGCACTGACCTGAGTAAACATCCCACAACCGAATCGTGTAGTCCACGCTGCAAGTCGCCACCGTTTCACCCTTGGAGCTATAAGCCACAGACCAGACAAACCCTGCATGACCCCGCAAGATTTGCAAACACTCTCCGGTCGAAACTTGCCAGAGCCTTACCACACCGTCTACACCGCTAGTTGCCACTGTTTGATCGTCCGGGCTAAAAGCGACCGATCGCACCCAAACTCCATGTCCCTTAAGCCGTTTGATACATTGTCCGGTTTGCACATCCCACAGTTTTGCAGTCTGCTCCTCCCCGCTGCTTACCAGCGTGCGTCCGTCAGAGCTAAAGGCGATCGCCCAGATGCTATCGCTGTATCCTCGCCATGTTTTGAGGCATTGCCCGGTTTGGATATTCCACAGCTTCAAGGTTTGTCCTTCATCACTACTAATCAGCGTCCGTCCGTCCTGACTAAACAGGGCAACTCGAACGCCATATTCATGTCCGTGCAGAGTTTTCAACAGTTGCCCGGTTTGGAGATGCCACAGTTTAATTGTTTGATCTGCGCTACAGCTTACGACCATCTCACCATCCTCGCTACAGTCAACCCACCAGACCCAACCCTGATGAGATTGGGTCTGTAGACATTCCCCGGTTTTTACATCCCACCACTTCAACTGGTTATCTAGCCCGCTGCTCATTAGCATTTTGCCATCGGGGCTAAAACACAGAAATACCAATGGTCCGCGCTGATGCCCAGGCAACAGCTTGAAACATTCGCCGGTATAAGGATTCCGCAGCTTAATCGTGCCGTCATTGCAGGCACAGGCGAGAATTTCACCATCAGGACTGAATCGAACGTTGGTTGTCCAGTCAAGCTCCCGACTCAGGATAGACAACTTATCTATATCGCGATTCCATACTCGGATGGTGCCATCAGTGATGACAATGGTTTGACCATCTGGGCTAGGTGCGATCGCCCAAACCGTTCCAGTTGGGTTATAGAGCGATCGCAAGCACCGCCCAGTTCTCGCATTCCACAGTTTCAACAGTTGGTCGTCGCCACCACTGGCTAACGTCTCACCATCAGGCATAAACGTGAGTGAACGAACTGTACCGTTATGCGCCTCCCAAGTATTCAACAGTTGTCCGTCCTTCAGTTGCCACAGGCAGATCTCACCCTGTGTGTCAGCCGAGGCTAGCCATTCTCCGTTGGCACTCACTGACATGATGTAGATGTGGTTAAAACTCTCAGTAAACGTCGATTTTGACAGATCAGAATGGGAGAAATCAGTATGTTGTAGAGAAACGCTCTTTAAATCTGCCTGCCAAACGATTAGCTCAGAAAAGTCATATCCGTTTAGATCTGGCTTGAACTGGTGAAGCAAGTTGATTATGTTACCACCCATGTAACCTGCCTCGATCGATAGTTTTCGACGTAATGAGGAAAGCTTTTGCAGCAACATTGTTTCCAACGCTGCGTCACTACCAAAAAGATGCAGCAGTTGAGTTGCGATCGGTTTGAGGATCAAGCTAATTTGCGCTTCTTTTACATATTCCTGAGACTGAGCTTTAATCAGTGCATAAGCTTTGAAGTGCGGAGTGAGTGTGGATGAGGCATCTCGTTCAGAGGTTGAGGGGTTCAGACTGCTTTGTTGTTCCCGTTGCGGACTTAATTCAGTGCAAACGTGCTGGATCAGCCGCTGCGTGACGTATTCCATCAAAACGGGCTGAAGTGTAAATAGGGTGGCACGCCTTTCAACTCCTGATGATGGAGTTTGTTCAATCAGCGATCGCCGCTGCAAAGCTTCCAGTGCTTCCAGTAAGTCTGATGGCAGTAATGGAGAAAGGATGTCTGCCTGAAGGTCAGCGATCGCCACAGGTTCACGGTTGATTGCCAGCCAATACATTACCTGCTGCTCTAAAGCCGACAACCGATCAAACTGTTGGGTCAGCAAGTCCTGAATATCCCCAAAAATTACACTTCTCTGTGCCAAAAAGTGAGCTACATTTCCAGCAAACAGGTCATGAATGGTGGTTGCCACAATTTTTAGCGCTAGAGGATTACCTGCATAGGCTTGAATCAGTCGTTGCCAATCTTGTTGTGAACCCGAAAAGTTTCCTTTTGCCTGTAAGATTTCTTGCCCTTCTACTGCTGTCAATCCGTTTAGCTGAAATGAACGAACAGGAAGTGTTTTTCCTTCCAGGGTAGCCATCTCTTTGGGCTTTTCTCGACTGGTTAACAGCAAACAGCTTTGATGTTTTAACTCTCCTATTTTTTTGAACAATTCTCCATAGAGTTCAAACCCAGGGCGATAATGGCCGACTCGGCTCCCACGAGTGTCCCCTGTTGCCTCTGCCAAAATCGTTTCTACATTATCCAAAATCAATAGACAGCGATGGGTTCTAAAGTGCTTCAAAAGCTGCATCATTCGCTGCTCAATGTCTTGAGAAGCAGTCAATTCAGCACTAGTTGGCAAGTAAGTCAGGCTGTTTAACAGTGAGTCGAATGTGGGTGCATTATGTAGCGATCGCCAGATCACATATTCAAACTGATGCTGTAGCTGCTCTGCTAGCTTGACCGACAAAGCAGTTTTCCCGGTGCCGCCAATACCTAAAATTGCAACTAATCGACAGCGATCGTGAGTTAGCCATTTTTCTAAGATAGTGAGTTCTTGCGATCGCCCATAAAACACTGAAACATCAATTGCATCTCCCCAATCCTGATGTCCATCGGTTGCATTAACGTCTGCATTTGAACCCTTGACGGGTAACGTCTTGACAATGCTGCGGGTAACAGACTTCACACCTCGGTCATGCCATCGTTTCAACACAGAGCGAAAATTGTTTTTAGTTACTTTCTCATCCAATGTTTCTGAAAGTGATTGCCACAGTTGAAAGCCAACTAGCTTGACGTAATCAGCATCATAGCCAGCAATTTCAGCAATTTCAGGGTAGGTTTTGCGCTCCCAAGACTGACGGAAAATGATTTCCTGCAAATCATTGAAAATCGCTTTGCCGAAAATGGCTTCAACTGTCGCTAAAGCTTCTTCAACCGTCATGGTTTGCAGCACGAATGAGGAATTAATCAGGATGAACTTGCACTCGTTTCTGAGTGGTGTGTAAAGCTCTGTATCAAATTCTTAATCCAATCCTATACCGATCCCTCAGTTTCGCTAGTTTGCTTAATGTTATGTAACATCATGTGTCGAATTGCTAACTTGAACACCTAACTTTGACTAACTTTTTATAACTGCGATCGCCTCAAGCCTTCCCTACGATACGAACAGTTGCGAAGAAATCACAGCAACTCACATCGATAGATAAAAGGAATCATTGATTTATGACAACGACTCTACAGCGGCGCGAGAGCGCATCACTGTGGGAGCAGTTCTGCAACTGGGTAACCAGCACCGACAACCGCCTGTACGTAGGCTGGTTCGGCGTTCTGATGAT
>NZ_JACJOV010000149.1:0-5965 GCF_014695745.1 Leptolyngbya sp. FACHB-671
GATCGCCTGTTCCCCATTTTCGGCTTGGGCAATCACCTGCATCTCTGGGTCACGGTTAATAATCGTGGCTAATCCTTGCCGAAAAATAGCGTGATCGTCCGCAATCAGAACCCAAATCGGGGGTGTGGGGTGTAGGGTGTGGGGTGTAGGTGTGAAGTAGTCAATGGTTGTCTATCCCCCTTTGAAGGCTCTGAAGGAGGCGATTGAGTAACCGTCCCGTGCTTTCAAACAAACTCATCAATTCAGTAACGTCATCAATATAATTTAAACTATTAGCAAGGAGAAGCAAGGTTTCTAGTTCTTTGAGACTTCCATTTGCAATACCGAGAAACTGAAGATATTCCTTACGATGATTCCTTCCATATCCTTCAGCAATGTTGGCAGGCACAGAAACACAGGCTCTACGAATCTGTGAAGTTAGTCCATAGATTTCATGCTTTGGTAGTGCTTCTGTTGCTTGATAAACTTCCTTTGCCAATTGCATTGACACTCTCCAAACCTCCAAATCACGATAACTCTCTAACTTACCCGCACCCCACACCCTACACCCCAACCACAACAATAATTTCTGTTCCTTGTCCAGGTTGACTCCGAATCGTGAGCTGTGCGCCGATGCGCTCTGCCCGTTCGCTCATGCCGAGTAAGCCAAATCCCTCAGAGGATGGAATACTTCCAACTCCAAAGCCCTGTCCATTGTCTTTCACGCGCAAGCAAAACTGATCGCGATCGTAGGCTAGCTCCACTCGAATTTCGTCAGCATTGGCATGTCTAATCGCATTAGTTAATGCTTCCTGCCCCATCCGCAGTAGGTTATTCTCGACTTCAGTGGGGAGAGAATACACTGCACCCTCAATCTCATAATATAAGGTGGTATCCATTGCGGCAGTTCTGAGTTGAGCGACGAGACGATGGAGAGCGCTCTGTAGACTGCCTTCTTCCAAAAGCTGAGGACGCAGCGCGACGACCGATCGCCGCGCTTCAGATAGTCCAGTTCGTGCCAATTCTTTGATCAGATCCAGGTGTGCCCCAGTTGCTTCTACATCATCCGTGAGCACCTGTTTTGCCGCTCCCACCTGAGCCAGAATGCCTGTAAACGCCTGAGCGAGTGTGTCGTGAATTTCGCGTGCCATGCGGTTGCGTTCATCCAAAATCGAGGCTGCTTCTGCTTGCTTTTGCAGCGTAATATTTCGCACCAACCAAATTACCTGTTCGTGGTCGATTGGTGCAATGCGAGCCGAAAACCAGGCTTCTCGTCCAGATAGCCACTGGCTGTATTCAACTGTGAGTACTTGTTGGGTTCTCAGCACCTGCTGAATGTAACCCAGTAATTCATCAGCTTGTTCTTTATCAAAGAGTTGATGCAGTGTTTTGCCAACAAGTTCCTCTTTATACAACTCTCTGTATGATGGATTCCCTTCGGTTACGCAGATCACTTGCCCTTCAGCAGTAAAGATACACATTGGATCGGGAATGGCTGAAAACAGCGCCCGCAGTTCTGCTTCAGAGGCTTGCAGCGCTGCTTCTGCTGAAACGCGATCGCTAATATCTACAACCACCCCTTCGATGTATCCATCGGCTGAATTCAGATAAGAAGAGAAAAGTACCCAAAACAATGTCCCATCTCGTTTCCGCACCTGGGCTTCAAAGTTTCGCACTTCCCCATCCCGCTTCAGCAACTCAAGGAATTGTTGGCGGTCGCTGGGATTAACATAGTAGCCTGCGGTGTGTTCAATCCCAATGATCTCCTCTGGTGAGTCAAAGCCATACAGATTGGCAAAGCGTTGATTGGCATCGAGAATTAATCCATCCGAGAGGCGGGTTCGGTAGATGCCGACCTGCGAGTTTTCAAAGATAGCTCGGAACTTGGCTTCACTGCGTTGTAACGCAGCAGTTCGTTCTGCGACCTGTTGCTCTAAAGTGCAGTTGTAGTCGGCTAGGAGTTTCTCGGTTTGTTTGCGCTCTGTAATGTCCTGAAAGGTAGCGATCGCATAAGTGATATTGCCCTGTTGATCAAAAACTGGTGTTCCCCGTGCCTCAAGTAGAATGGTGACATTATCTCGACGAATTTCTATATCTTCAGTCCTGATGCGTTCGCCCCTTAATGCCCGAACATTAGGCAAGCTCTCCGTTGGATAGATTTGATCCGTTCCTGCTACATAAAGCTGGTAAGCCTCTGAGAGCTGCTCCGGTGCTATGGAAGTATCAGTTTCTTTACCTAGGAGTTGAGTGCCGCATTGGTTGGCATAGTAAGGGCAACCCGTCGCATCCACGATCGCAATTCCCACCGGAATCGCTTCAAGGAACTGGGCGATCTTGCTTTCCTTAGCCTGCAGTTCTGAGTAAAGGTTGGCATTTTCGATGGCGATCGCTGCTTGAGTCGATAATAGCTGCAAGACCTGCGATCGTTCTGGTGTAAATACTCCAGCGGCTAATCGATTTTCTAAATACAATACACCGACCAGCTTGGCTTGATTCAGCAGCGGCAAACAGAAAACAGATTGAGGCTGGTTCTGTTGAATGTATGGCTCATTAATAAAATCGCCTTCACGAGTCGCATCATTTAAGATGACAGGCTGCAGAGTCCGAATCACATATTGAATGATTGATTCTGGCAATTGATCGGTAACTGAAATAGACTGTAACACCTGAGTCGCGCAAGCATTCTCATCGGCATTGAATTCACAAGCCGCTTCAATCGACCACTCTCCTGAGTTTTCTAAAATCAGATATCCGGTTTGTGCGCCAGCATTCTCAATTAAAATTTGCATCAGTGATCGCAGCAATTGCTTCAGTTCAATTTCACGAGAAATCGCCTGTGAAGCTTTCATCACTGCTGCTAAATCGAAAGCAGTATGGAAGGGATTAGTGATAGTTTCAGCAGTAATAGGAATTGATGTGGAAGCGGCTCTAGACGACTGAGAAAAGAACTGTGGATAGCGAGTTTCTAAATCTTTAACTTTAGCGGTTGCGCCCCAGCGATCGTAGCAATAGTGTGCCTCTTTCATGTAGGTCTGAGCAATCTTTTCCCGACCTCGCGCTAGATAATGTTTAGCCGCTAATTCATAAGCTAATGCTTCTTCCTGGATATACTCATTTTCAGCAGCACCTGCGATCGCTCGTTCGTAAAACTCTTCAGCCTCAAGAAATTGCCCTGAGACTTGCGCTTTCTCTGCCTCGACTAAATAAAATTTATGGAGATAATTCATTGGGGCGTGTTCTGCCCATTTCTGCATTTTTTCTTGGTTGGCGTTAACACAGTTTAGCCAAGCTGCTTTTTCAGAGTTTGAAGCATCAGGCGATAGGCTCAAAAGCACCAGCGAATGATAGAAACAGAATATAGGTAGAACCGTTATTGCTGTCACCTCTTCAAAATGTTGCCTTGCCAAAATAGCAGTCTGTTCAGCTTGACGGTGTTCTCCAAATAGATAACACAACATGACTTTGTGCAAATAGAGTATTTGGATTGCAGTTCCATCTTTAACTGCAATAGCGTGTGATAACGCCTGCTCTTCATGATGTAGCCTACTAAGTAAGCGGCTGGAATCCTCAGGTCTATCTTGCAAATTAAGAATAGTTTGTCGCAATATTGCCAGCCAATTCGAGGGACTTTCTCGTCTAATTTGGTCAACCGCTTTGCTGTAAACTGCTGTTTTTTGTTCCAGTTGGGTGAGTTCTTCTCCAGCAAGAAACGAGTAATAGCACACGTAATATGCAGTATAACCAGCAGTTTCAAAGTCTCCAGTTTTCACTCCATTTTGATAGGCATCAACCAGCATGGGTATTGTGTTCCTAAGATGCACCTTCCAGTGCATGATATGGACATTCGAAAACATTAAGGTTCTAGCATTTCCTCTGGTATTCAATCGTTCTGCCAAACCCAGAGCCAATTTGCCGAACTCATAACCGAATTCAATGTCTTGAACAACTCCACATAGAACAAACCCGTAGCCAGCATAAAACACTGATGACCAGACGGCATTCCCGTAGTTAATTGATAAATCTACCGCTTTGCAAGTAATCAGCATGAATAGTGCTGGTGACCTGATAAATGCAGCAGACCTCATACTCGCCAGGATTGACATAGCTGCCAGCGGTTCTGGTGCAGTCATCTCTGGTAAATTAATCAAGTTTTCGATTTCTCGTTCAGCGAGTAATGCAGCCGTTGACTTCAATTCCCTTTGAATATCTGCCTGACTTGGATTTTCTATTAAATCTATTCCCAAGAGCTTTAACGCTTCCGATCCAGTTTTGAGTGCTTCTTTCAGGTTGCCCTGTGACAAATATCCTTGAATTCTGGTATCGTAAGCTTGCACTTTGTCAACCACTGTTTTGCCACGATCAAGTACTACTTCTACCAACTGTTCCATCTCATCAAAACGACCCTGGAGATACGCCGCTTCTGCTGCTTCTGAATACAGCGCTAAGGTCAGGTCATACTCACTCTGCCAACTCTCTGAATTGAGGAGTTGAATCCCTGTAGTGAAATATTTAAAAGCTGCGTCATAAGCCGTTGCTGCCTTTGCTTTCTGACCTGCCGTTAAATTCAATCTGGCAATTTCAGTTCGTTCTGGTTGAGCAGTGACAAGCTCCGTTCCTTGATCGAGATGATCCACAATAGTAAACAGTCGATCGAATCGTTGCTCCGGTGAAGTTTTTTCGAGTAAATTGCGACCGATTTGGAGATGAACCACTTGTTTGCACGACTCATCAATTAGGGCATAAGCCGCTTGCTGCACGCGATCGTGCAGAAACTTATACTCTTGAACTAACAAATCTTCATCCAATTCAGACAGAGGTTGAATTAATCCCGCTTGTATTGCTTCTAATAAATCCTGAAAAATTGCTTTCGGTGACTTTTCGCAAACGGTTCCTTCGGAGTTGCGCTCTGCGCTAAGCGCCAACGTTTCTAAATCAAACTCAGACCCAACACAAGCCGCGATGGAGAGAACTTGCTGTGTTGCTTCCGGCAATTTCTGCAACTGACGCAGCAGCAACTCCACCACATTATCGGTGATATCTTGAGCTTCAATCTCAGCCAGGTTCCACTGCCAGCTTAACTGTTGGGCATCAAAGGTCAACAGGTTTTCGCCATACAGCAGCTTCAAAAATTCACCCACAAAGAAAGGGTTACCCTCGGTTTTACGCAACACGATTTGGGCTAAGGAACGAACGGCATCAGGATTGCGATGTAACGTCTCAGCCACCAGTTGAGTCAACGGTTCCAGCGTTAAAGGAGTCAAGGTAATTTCTTGAAGCGCTGCACCCTGATTTCGCAAGCTCTCCAGCATCAAAATTAATGAATGCGTTGGAGACACCTCATGATTTCGATAGGCTCCGATCAAAAACAGAGATTGAGTTTGCTCGTCAAGTAAGATGAGTTCGATTAACTTCAACGTTGCAGAATCGATCCACTGTAGATCGTCTAAAAAGACGACCAGGGGATGCTCTTTTGCACAAAACGCCCGCATAAACCTTTGAAACGTGAGATTGAAGCGATTCTGTGCTTCTGTTGCTCCAACTTCGGGCACAGGTGGCTGCTTACCAATAATGAACTCAACTTCGGGAATGACATCGATGATAATTTGTCCATTGCTTCCCAAAGCAGTGAGTAGACGCGATCGCCATACTTCCACCTGTTCATTGGGTTCGCCCAAGAGTTGCTGCACCAATTTTTGCAGGGCATCGACGATCGCGCTGTAGGGAATATTGCGCCCAAATTGGTCAAATTTGCCAGAGATAAAATAGCCGTGCTTTGCGGTGATCGGTTTAGAGAGTTCCTGTACCAATGCTGTTTTGCCAACGCCAGCGTAACCAGAGACCAGCATCATTTCACGGACTGCCTTACTCCCTGCCACTCTGTCAAACGCTACCCATAATGCTTCGATCTCCGCTTCTCGCCCATACAGTTTTTGAGGAATACGGAACTGCTCGGAAACATCTTGCAGTCCCAACGATATCGCGTTAA
>NZ_JACJOV010000015.1:0-2385 GCF_014695745.1 Leptolyngbya sp. FACHB-671
TTAAGGACTAGCGGCAATACCACCGCACATTGAGTAGGATGATCTCTGGCAAAAAGTGCCGCCACTTAAACAGAGCAAAGGTAGACAGCACAGGACCGGGAGGAGAGTGTAGTCCTGCTTTCACACCATTGAGCAAGTTAGAGCACTGTTGGAATGCCTGTCAGAGGGCGATCGCCACATCATTGAACAGCGTTGGGGTATTGGCTAGCGTAAACGGCTGTAAGCAACCGCTGAGCAAGGTTGCAGAGACAGTTCACCTGTCGAGAGAGAGGATCAGGCAGCGGGAGAGCAAAGCTTTTGCCCAGCTTCGCCGTTGAGTACAGAACCACTGTTGATTCGTGTGCAAGTTCCTAGAATAGTTCTAAATTGCACACGAATCAAAAGATGTACGCACACCAAGCATTGCTCGAAGAAATCGCTTCTCTAAAGCCGCAGCAGGCGCAGATCAGAGGGTAGGGCGATGTGTTACTGAATTGCTGGATTGCTCAATCAAAGCCTTCTGGAACTGCCAGAACTGATAATGCTCATTGGCAGTTGAGAAGCCGTAAAGCGTAGTTCGGCGGGAAGAAATCGAAGTATCTGAAGGCTTCTGAAATTGAACAGTATGAAGAGGCGGTCGCCCGTGGTAGGGAGCTAAAGCGACTGGAACGGGAGATTGAGGCACTACGGCAGAAGGTTGAGAGGGTTGAGACAAGCTGGTAAAAAAGAGGCGCTAGGATTTTTGATGAGCGAATCCCAAGCTCAACGCCTTATGATCAGAGCCATTGTTGAATCTTCTTATTCCGTTGAACCGCATCATTCAACTACTGCAAGTTCAAGATCAACAGATCGTTGATGCCATCCTGACGGAGGTGACTGATAAACACCTGGAGGATGCCAAGACACTTTGGGAGCCAATCTTGAAAGGAAGCGGTCAAGACGATGAGTATTGGAACTGGGTGGGCAAAAGCCGTCGATCTAAGTTACTCCCAGGTGATGAGTTATACGCGATCGAGTGCGAGGGTGTCACTCAAGGGCTGATGATGCTCGATGTCTTAAAGAAACGCTGTCAGATTGAATTTCAGTTGCGACGACGGTTGGTGTACATTAGTGCTTTGGCAACCGCCCCTTGGAATCGACCTATCATCACAAACCCTCCAACTTACAAAGGCGTTGGGGGCAATCTGGTAGACTTTGCGATCGCCCGCAGCTACGAACTGGGTTATCAAGGCAAAATAGGATTACATGCCCTTCCAGGTGCGCTAGGATTTTATAGAAAGCTGAGAGTTGGACTGCTCAATTGCGGACCTGATCCTGAAGAACCCGATAACCTCGTTTACTTCGAGACTTTGAGGATAGACGACCCATGACTCAATCGATTCCTGCCCAGCCAAAGGACACCTTTGACAAAGCGGCTCGTCATCAGCGCCTGCTGGAATTGCTTGAAGCAGAGGACGCTGCTAATGGCGAAGTAGGTTGCGGACGGAATCTGGGAAAGGGGCTTTCAGGGTATCTCAGTACTCGCGGGGTTGCTCTTGATGATGAGCAATTGAAGCGCCTGTTGCGAGAACACTTAGGGCATATCCTGATGGAACCAGATTTTGATTCCATTACAACCCAGATTCAACGTCGGCTTGAATCTTTAGTTGGGCAATCCCTAGATAGTTCTTCCAGTTCTGCACCTTTGTTAAATTCAACAAATGTCACAGAGCATATCCCAACAAAGGACCTCAGAGAATTATTTCAACCACAGCTTGCTGATTTTTGCTCCGAAGACACCTTGGAACACCTGATTGGGTTGAGCCATCAGATTATTCATAAAGCGGTACTCCAACCCCGACATACTTGGTCTAAGCCGATATGGGTGCTGCGAGGTGAAACACAGATTTACATCGTTCAGGAAACTGGAAGTGAAGCGGCGATCGCCAAAGTCAAGACTCAGCATCCTCAAGAAACAGAAAAATTGGAAGTTATTACAGTCGGTGGTATTTTGGCACCCGATCAGGTAATTCCCTTAAATACAAATCTGCTGTAAAGGTTGGCATCCTGAGAGAACCTCCCAGAATGAGGATAACAATCGTGGTCAGTGGTTGCTGCCGTCTATACAACTTCATCGATAGCCTCTAGCAATCCGCTGCACCACGATGGCTCTCATAGAGGCGATCGCTAAAATGCCACTTCGACGGTTGGAGCAGCACTCCACGATATTCTAAACAGGCTTGAAGCAGTGGAGCAACAGCAAGTAGCAATTAAGGCGTGGCTTGTCAGGCAGGGGTGATGTTTACCGGTAACTTGAAATTGCCTACAAGCAAACCGTATATCCCCACGGAGTTGGGGTGCTAGTTTCATTAGGGTCAATACATTCAAATTGTCTAACTTGATTGCCAATCAAACCAAAGTCTACTG